>DATEUM010000049.1:0-18455 GCA_035283085.1 Candidatus Nanoarchaeia archaeon | reverse complement strand
AAATGGTCACAATACCTAAAGTAGAATATATCAAACTAAAGAAAAAGGCCAAATTGGATATGGCACTTGTGAAAGATATAACTCAAGGGCTAAAAGACGTACTAGCAGGCAGAATCAAAGAGGTTTAAGTTTCAACAGCTTTTCAATTAACTCTTTGTAAGTGTTAAGATTTGATTTTATAAGGTCGATAGTTTCTTGTTGTTCTTTCTTATTTGTTATAGTTATTAGAAAAACTACTTTATACTCTTCATAAATCAAAAACATTAACCTCTTGCCGCCGAATTTCTTTTCTCTAAACCATTCATAGCCCAACGGTTTTCCACTATAAGGTTGCTCTTTGAGAGCTTGCTCAAATTTCTCAACTCTAATAAATTCAGGCTTTTCTAATTTCTTTAGTTTGCGTTCATACCAGTCAGTTCGGAAAACCCTGAAGGCCATAAGTTAGGTTGTTGGATTTGCTATTTATACTTTAGCTCTGGCCTTATCAAGCCAACACTATAGTAAGCAAATTCCTGATGCCCTCTGCAAATCCCAACACTGCAATTGCAATTATGAAATAATTCACCAGATTCTTGTCCTCAAATTCCTTGTCCAAAAAGTATACCAGTGGTATCAATACCAGCAGTTTGAGCAAATACATTATTGCTGCAGTGCCGGCAAATGTTGTCGATAATGCCGGCAATGGGTGCTTCTCCATTGCTCCCAGAAAATCAACTGCGATAAATGTAGTAGAGGCGTCCAGCATGTGCGCAGGAAATGGAAGGAAGTATTTCTGGCCTGCTGAAAACTTGGCGAACTTAAAGACCAAGAAAAGTCCAATGGAAATGGCAGCTGCGAGACCCAGCATGGCAGCTCCATAAGAGAGATTTGTTAATTGCAACCTGCCTGCTGCCAAGCCGAAATGAAGGATAAGGATTCCCCCACCAATCAGCACAGAAGTTTTCCAATACTGTATTTTGGTGAATCTTTCAATGCCTAGTGAGGCAAAGAAAGCGCCGAGGAAAATTGCGGCTGTCAGGATGTAAATGCCAGGGCTGACCGTCCAGAAACTTATTTTGTAGATTTCCGAATCTACAAAGGTTCTTAGCGAGGAGCCGAGAATAATGAAAGGAAAGATTGCATAAAAGAACTTGTTGTCTATGTGCACGTTTAATTTCTGCAGGATTTTGTAGATTCCAAAGAGAATTACAATTGCTGCTATGGCATAGATTATCGTGTTGACAAAGTTATACCCGCCCATCGGGTCATATATCGGGTCTATGAAGTATTGCTGTATGAAACCCATGACAGTTTACAAATATATGCACTAAAAAAGCTTTCTGGCGGCCACTGCTGGGAAAACTGGTTTTGGAAACTCTCAACTTTAAGTGAGCGTAGAACTATAACTCATGTCTGGACTTATCTCAGCAGGAAAATTATGGATTATCAGTAGCCGCCCTGCCTTTCGAATGGCGCTACCTTCAATGCGTTCTCTATGTTTGCTATTCTCGTGCTCAGTGTATCCAGAATTGCCCTGAGAGAATCCAACTTGTAATTGATGGCTTCCATCTGCTGTTTTAGGTTTTCAATTTCTCCGCCGGATGGCGCCATTGGCATGGGTGCAGAAGGTGCTGCAGGATACTGCGGATATTCTGCCTGCGGCGAAGTTGGAAATGGCGTGGGAAATTCTCCGCTGACAGGCGGCGAGCCGGGATATCCTCCGCCGGATGCTGGGCCATAAGCGCCCGGCTCAATTGCACCAAGGTCTAAAAATTCATCTTTCTTTTTCCTCTTGAATATATCTTTCAATGCCATTGGCCATTAAAGACTGGTCTTTGCTGTTTATAATGTTTACTAGCCCACTGGGCGTATAGAAAATTCTCAACACAAAGGCTGCTCAGCTTGTGGCATAAGGCATTAGAGATTCCACAACATATCGAATGCCTTAAAAAACTTGTATCTCTGCAGTAAAAACGCATGGTTACTGCAAGCCTAGAAGATTTAATCAGGAAGCACGGGATACCTGCGCATCTGATTGACAGGGAAGACGCAGAGGAGAGATGGAACTCTGATGATGGTAATAAAGAAACTGAGCGCGATAACTTACAGTACGCATATGAATTCTGGGAGCCTTGGGTAAAAGATTTGGAAGAGGAAAAGCCCGCAGGTAATATTGATATAAACATTTACGGCGAGGCAAGGCCAATCACGAGATGGCCGAACCCTAATTGGCAATTCAATGCCGAATGCGTTGCTTCAGCTTATGTCCTTGGTTTTCCCGTAGCAATGGCACTGCATGAGGGCCTTCATTACTTGATAGGGCTTGGCACAGGAGCTGAAGTTTCCGGCTTTTATTATGATGGCCTTGCCATTTCTGTGCGCATAGCGCCTGCTGACAAGGCGACAGGTTTGATCGGACTTCTAACTCCGGGATATGTTAGCGCAGGCATTGCAGGAACACTTTTGAGAGGCGCGAAAAATGCTTCTGTAAGGGCGGGCGTGGCTTTGGCTTTCTTGGCGGATGCAGCGACGCAAATGATGCCCAGTGCTGTGCAGAGTTTATGGACCGATAAAATAAAACCGCTCAGTGATACCTATATGGCTGCGCACGTCGTAACCGAATTGCCTTACAATGATGTTTTGCCATTGACAGCCATACAGCTCACAATAGGCACGTCAATGTTGTTGACTGCTGTCGCCGCAGCTTATAGCAAGGAAATTGCTGGCAAAATAAAGCAAGGCTATTCCTACATCAAAAGCCTTGCTGGAAAACGCGAGGGTTAAGCCTTACGCCAGGGCTGCTCAGATCTGCCACGAAGTCTAATGTTGAAGGATTTCTCAGTCCGTTAAGTTACCGCATTAAAGACATCTTTAAAAATACCAACAGATAAGAATAACTGATGGCCCCTTCAGATGATATTATAGCAAAAGCCAAAGACAAGAAATTCAATGCTGCCAGGAACATTTTTGATGCGGAATTGGCCAAAATCGCAAAACAGGTCAGGGATGAGAAGGAACAGCAGAAACAAAGGAAGGAATTCATTGATAGCCTTACAAAAGACTTGAAGGCTGCGGGCAGCTCCATAATCTATATCCTGAAGGGCGAGCCAGTCACAACTCTTGATGTCGTTTATGATTCCTTTGGCGAGACAATGGAGCCGATGTATTACTGGCTTTTGGATTCGATGAAAGACATGGGTTATGACGTCGAAAAGCCCGCGGATTTCTTTGCCGCATCCGAGGCTTCTGGCTACTATGGCGAGATGGGCATCAGAAGGACAAACCTGGAAAAGCGGGCGATGGAATTATTGGGAACCGCTAATGCAGTCATCAAGAGCGTGCTCAACTTGATGTGGGATTTGAAATCGTTTGACATTAGATTGCAGCATTATGCTGACCTGAATTCAAAAGACAATGACATAAAGAGAAGCGGAATGGAAGCATTGAAAGGTATCTGGCTCAATGAAGTTGACAAAGCAAAGGGAAATGCATCTATTGATGTCCTTTCTACGAGCCTTAACTTCATCAACCTAAGGGAAGCATTCATGGCGGTCCCTGTATATCAGATGTATGTGCCCTCAGCAGACAGGAAGAAAATCGAGGGCATAAAGGAAAAAGCGATCAAGAACGTGGAAGCCATGGACATTTCTGACATAGTGAGAAGGATCCTGAGGCCAAGAATCAAGGAATTCATAGAATGGCTGTACTTGTCAGAAAAGGAATTGAAAAACAGGAGGACTGTGGAGAAATCTTATCTTAAGGCCCAGATAAATGCTCTCAAGGTCTATACAAACTGGACTCGCCCGTATTTGATAGCAACGCAGAAATTAATCCCTGCTGAATACCGCGAGCTGATGTCAGAGCACAAGGAGCTCGGCCTTGGTCCGGCTGCAATCCCTACGCCCTTTCACGCAATGTGGTTCTACCTTGAGCTTTGGGGCGCGAAGAAAGCTGCTATCATAGAGACAAGGCCACCGTATTATTCAAAGCCGCTCGAGCTGAAAAATGATGACTTACGGCCGAATTCCGCACTCGAAATAAGGCTTGCCTTCAGGGGTTCGCCTGCAATCGGCACAACAGGAGTCAGGGGCGAGCGCGGTTACGGGTTTACAGGAAAAACTTACATAAGGTTCAGCAGCTACGTGCTCAACAGCAACCATGCAAAGTTGCTGAGGGAAAAGCGCGATTCAGAGGTCCTGCAGTTTATTGATATCATGACCACTGAAACCCTGGAAACATTAAGCGAAGAAATCAAAGGCTATTTGGAAGAGAAACCTGAAACAGCCACGGAAGAGAAAAAGAAATTCGAGATGCCATTCCCAAAATTCGTGAAGGACGCCTTCGGCTCGATGAAGAAGTTCAACGATGAGGCAAAGAAATTGTATGCGAAGATGCCTAAAATCGGCGCAGGCGAAGACGCGTGGAAAGTAGCGCGCCTCTTCCTGGTAGCCAGGGAAAAGGCTAAAAAAGATGGCGGCTCAATAGTTGTAAACTTCAAGAAATCACACCAGATGCTGACCGCTAAATAGGCGAAAATCTCAGTTTTGTATGGTGACTCTGAAAGAAATCAAAAAAGAACTGGAAAAGCTGAAGACTCTGGATGAAAAAAGGGCTTATCTTGAAAAAATTCTGCAGGAAATTAAGGACCCAAAACTAAAGCAGCAAGCCAGCAATCTGTTGAAAGAAGTTATTCTGCATCTAGAGCACGAGAAAAAACTTTCAAGGGAAGAGAAGCTTGAGCAAAAATTGACATCCGACAAGCCAAACGCAAGGGAGATTGCTGAACTTGAAACAATTTCGCCAGCGGGATTTTCTCCAGTCAAATATGTCCCCAGGCGTCGTGCCGCTGAAGAGGAATCTCCCTTGGAAAGGCAGGCAAGGGCAGGAGTTACTGGCAGGGAACCTACTAATTTAACAGGCAGGAAATACGAGCCGCCTTCAGCAACATCATATCATAGCAGGCAGGACACGATGAAAAGCCTGCAGATGTATTTCGAACAGCAGTGGGGAACACACTGGCGCGAGCACATCGACGAATTCTCCCAGCGCGACTTGAGGGAAAAGGTCGGCCGCGCAATAGGACTTTCACAAGTAGTGACACCAGAGGAAAAATACAGGGTCGAGTCATACATCAGCCAGCTGAAGGGAAAGAAGGACGGGGATAAGAAATATGAAGCACGAAAATAAAACAATGACGCGAGGGAAATCTCTCATCATAAGGGCTTCTCATGGCGCTCACCTAATGTTAAGACACAAGCTGAACAAAGTTCAGCTGTGCGATCTGAACAGAGTTCAGATGCACAGAAAATTGTTGACAATTTTCTTGTGCCCAGAAAAATCCCTGATTTTTCTTGGGCTTAACACCGGCAAGAGCTTAAAAACAAGTAACGTAATTCCAGAGTACCACTGACTCATATGGCAACCTACAGCGAATCTGATGGATATTCCAACGCCCTGGATCCTGGTTTCGGCAAGGGACAGGAAAACACTATGTGGGCTGGCTATTATATGGGCGCTTCTACATCACTGCAGCCTCTTGAGGCTATGAAGGATATTCTTAGGTTGCCTGCTTCTGGAATCCAGAATGTCGAGCTTTCTGTAATAGACCCTAAGCAATGGGAATCAATTCCAAAAGAATATTTTGCTGAGATGCGCAGATCTGCACAGCTCGCGATAAAAGGAAGATTGCAGGCAGGCCAGCCCTCGCTTGTATCAGTGCATGCGCCAATTCTTGAGCCTACCGGATTCACGCAGGAAGGCTACAGTGAAGACCAATGGAGAGAAGCGCAGTCTTACATGAAGGATGTCGTAGAAAAGGCCGCCGTATTGGGCACTAGCACCCCGATTGCAATTCACGCAAGTCATTTCCAAAGCCAGAGCTGGCGCGCGGCGCCGGATGAAGCAAACAAGGAACTGGAAAAATTCAACAAGCAGCTGCAAATGGCAGAGCAGCAGTTTGGAAGAAAGGCTGCTGAAGAAATGAGAAAACAGCACGAAATTGAGCTCGACAGATGGCGCTCTGGCGAAATACTTGACAACATGACTGCTGTAGACCCTGCAACAGGAAAACTGCAGATGTTCCAAAAGGAGGAACATGTAACGCCATGGGGCAAGGAAATGCAGAGCCCGCAGGAAAGAATGGCACAAAGAAATCACAACATGCTGGAAGATGAATATCAAAAAAACTTGATTGCATTGGAACGCGAAATGGCTCGTGCGCAAATGGAAGTGGAAAGAGCGCGGGCTGAGGGCAATCAGCCAAGGGAGCAAGCATGGCAGAATTTCCTTAGAGGCGAAATGGAAGATTACAATAAATTGGCAGTGTCAACATTCGACCACATAGCAAGGGCTGACAAAAATTTCATGGAAAAGCCTGAAATAAAGCGGGCAGTTGAAGCAATAGGACAACTGCCAAGAGAGCAGCGCGGTATTGCAGTTGCTGATTTCATCAAGAATTTGGGTAATACTCGTGAAACAACACCTCAGCTATTGCGGACTGTTGAGGATTTTGGCAGGGAAAAGGCCTCTGAAGCATTTGCAAATATGGCAGTCCATAGCATAAAAGTTGCAACAAACCCAAAGGCCTACGGCCTTGACGTAAAGCCGGTGAAGCCCGAGCAGGCTCCTGTTGTCGCAATTGAGAATGTTTATCCCTGGGCTGTCGGCGGCCGCGGTGATACACTAAGGAATCTGATTCACGATACGAGGGAAAAATTTGTCCAGAAGGCAAAGGCAGAGATGAAACTGCCAGAGGCAGAGGCAAGGAAAGTCGCTGACAAGATTATTGGCTCCACTTGGGACATAGCACACATCAATATTTTGAGAAAATTCGGGCACGACACAGATGCCATTATGAAAGAAGTCGACAAGATAAAGAAAGATATCAGGCACGTGCAGATTTCTGACAATTTCGGCTTTTCAGACGCCCATCTTGCCATAGGGGCAGGCAATGTACCTATCAAGGAATTCATGGCCAAGCTGGAAAAAGAAGGCGATTTGAAAGGCATCAAATCAATCGTAGAGGCTGGCGCGCATTTTGGGGCTTGGAAGGAAAACCCAAGCCACTGGACTATGAAGTACATGAACACTCCTATCTATGGTTTCCAAAAATCTCCCACCTGGGGCGAACAATTGGGCAGTTATTTCATGGGCACTGGCGGCTATTCAGCAGGCTACGGCACAATACTTCCACCAGTGCATTTCTCTGAATACGGCAGCGGATTTACAGCACTGCCGACAGCATTGGGCGGCCAAATACAAGGCCAGGACAGGAGCAAGTTCGGCGGCACGCCAATGAGCTAAGGCTCTGACTGTGACGAGGGGAATCTCTTATCGTAGGGCCTTGCAAAACCTGAGCAACCACTAATCTAAGAGATACCCGAGCCAGCGTGTAATTAATTCACAGTAGTAATCCAGTTTTATAATAACTGTTTGAGGAGATGTGAATAATGGCTAGTAAATCGCCAACTGAGAAAAAACTGCCCATACCTACCAAACGGGAAGAATTAAGGAAGCTGACTGGGGTAACGGAAAACGATTATTCTATTGCATACGATTTTGCCGCCAAGGTGTACAAAAAATTCGGCCCCGTAGTCCTTTCTGTTGTTCTATTTGGAAGTGCGGCAAAGGGCTCTGCAAAACCAGAATCTGATATTGACCTATTCATAGTTACCGATAATGTATCAATGGTCTGGGATGAGGAAGTCATCTCATGGTACCGCGAGGAGTTGTTCAAATTAGTCAGGGCAGATCCCAACAGGGATAAATTGCACATCAACACGATTACACTGAGCACGTTCTGGGATAATGTAAGGGTTGGGGACCCCGCAGTCATTAACATGTTGAGGTATGGCATAGCAGTTGTTGACCTTGGATTTTTTGAACCGCTGAAATTCCTGCTTCTGCAAGGAAGAATCAGGCCAACTCCTGAAGCAGTCTACACTGTCCTGACAAGAACCCCATGGCACTTATTGCGGGCAAGGGTAAAGACATTGTCAGCAGTTGAGGACTTATACTGGGCTGCTGTTGATTCTGCGCACGCTGCACTGATGGTAAGAAACCATACGCCGCCTTCGCCGGAACACGTTGCAGAGCTACTTGACACCGTTTTTGTAAGGAACAGGAAATTGAGCAGGAAATACGTGGACTGGTTTGAAGACCTGTACAGGATTACACACGAGATAAAGAACCACAGGATACACAGGATAAACGGAGAAGATTATGAGTTATGGTACAAGCGTGTCGAAGAGTTCACAAAGATAATGGAACAGCTGACTAAAGAAGGAGAGAAAGAGTTCTTAAGACGGCAATAAGCCAAGATGTTGCATCGCAATGCGATGCGACGGAATCCCAGGGTTTCTACGCTGAATGGAACAGCTGACTAAAGAAGGCGAAAAAGATTTCTTGGAGAGGACTTAGATAAGTTTTTATTTCTATCTGCGTTCAACTAACTATGCCAGAAACAGAAGCACTTGAAGAATTAAAGTCACTTGACGATGTTTTTGAAAATCTTGGCGATAGGCATTTTATCAGGCGAAGATATCATTTATTTGAGTATTCTGGAATTAGAAAAGAAGGCGATACTGCATTGTTTACTGTTCCTAGCGGTAAATGGGGCCCTATGAAAGTGGGATTTGAAACAAACTGGCAGGATTTTGCAAATTTGATGTCTAGATTCAAGGAGTACGTGGAGACAGCAAAGCCTTACGCAGAAATGCGTAAAAATGAAAAGGAAGAATATCAGGACAAATTCTCTGATTTTGCTGAAAAACTCCGCGTCTACGCCATATTTGCGCCCAAAGATTTTGAGATGGATTTTGACGGCTTTTGTTATTTGTGCGGGCATGAGCGAGAAGTCACTGTAAAAAATAGGAGTGTATATTATAGCTGCGGGCCCTGTGCAGAGATGACAGATACGTTTGACTAAAAGCAAATTACTCAACGCTGCAGTCATCGCACAGCACAAGTCTTTTTGGAAGCAGGCCGTGGGTGCAGCTGTAGAGGATTGCGCCATCCTTTAGCGGCGACCTGCCGCAAATATTGTTCTCGCACTTGAATCCAACTTTAAGCGCCATTCCGAAGCCTGTCCCGCCCTCCCTCTTTCCCGGCGCGAACTTGTCGGAATTGTATGCCTTCGGCAATGTTGCTTTTGGCTTTGTAGATTCGATGTAATCCACCAAATGATCATAATCCTTTATTACAAACCCGTTGACTTTCACCAGCTCATCAAACTTGGCCATGTTGCAGTCCTTGCAGGCAAGCACAAGATTTTCCAGAGTGTCAGGACCTTTTAATGAGTAAGGGGTTATGTGGTCCATGTGCAACTCTGCGTCTATGTCATCAACGCCGCAATAGACGCAGACGTGCACAGACCTGCCGTCATCGAGTTCAAAGCGGTTTCTTTCATAGACCTCTTCCCTGATTGCGGGGTCGATTGGCGGCCTTGTTGGTTTCATCTTGCTCAACAAAAACTTACGGAGGCTTTCAACGCGCCGCCTGGCCTTCATATTTGTCTGGAATATCTTGAAGAAAAACCTCATATAATCATCCGCGTGCTCCTTCCTGAAAGTCTCGTCTGCGAAAGACGTTGCAGGATATTTGATATAGTTACTTGCCATATTTTCAGCCACAAGTTTTTCGAAATACAACTGATCGCCAGCCCAGCCTTTCTTTTTCATTATGCCTTCAAGATTATCTTCCCTGAGCCTGTCAAAAAATCCTTCCCTGTTTGGCACCAAATGGCCCTGCTCTGTCCTGTAAATTACCTTGCTTTCAACAAGATCTTCTTTTATCGCCGTTTGTGCCAGATGGCTTAATCTGCCGCCGCAATAATTTTGAATTTCACTTATGCCTGGCGCAAACTCATTGTATTTGGTATAACAGGCGACTATTATTTCCCTGTAAGCCTTAATTGCGCCCGTTCGGTTTCCGTTTTTTTCCAGCTGCTCGGCCTGGGAGACGCGTGACTGCAGCTCTATCATGTACTCAGGTTGCGGGCCTTGTTTCCGTTTTTTCATAGGTTTCTTTGTGACTACTTAACCTTTATAAACCGTGTCAATCGTTTCCTAGAGTAGACTATTCAAATGGCCAAGAATCCCGAAGTTAAATACAACCTGCCTCCAAAGGATCCTGATAAAGATAAGTCTCCCGAAGAGTTGGCTAAGATTGATGCCCAGAATAGGGCTGAAGCTGCCAAGAAGGCGCAGGAACTTTTTGAGTCTGTAAAGAAAAAGGCTGAGAAATTCAAAACTGATGCATTAAAATCATACAAGAAAGAAATCAAGGGCATTGTTGTGCTGCCGCCAAAAGGGCCTGACGCCAAAGGCCTTGACCTTTTGGTACTGATGGAAATTGAGGGCACTTTTGAGGAAAAATTCAAGAAAAAGGACGAGATAGAGAAGAAGCTTAAGGAAATGGGAGGCAAGCATTTGCCTGATGTTAATATTTCTGCAGTTGAGCTTGATGAGATTTGGGACATGTGTTCCAAAGGCAAATACGAAATTCTCGGATTGCTGGCCATGGCCATGCCAATCTATGACACTGGATGGGTCGGAGCATTAAGAGTTGCTGAAATCCACAAGCAAATGGTCTTGAAAAAGTTTGAAAAGTATGTTGTATCTTATGTTCTTGGCGGTTCTTTAGTAAAGGGAAGGGCAACAGAGGAAAGTGATGTAGACACTTTTGTTGTAATTGATGACACTGATGTTACTAGAATGACTGCTGGTGAATTGCGCAGCAGATTAAGAAGCATGATATGGGGGATGTCTGAAGAAGCCGCAATGGCGGCTGGCGTAAAGAACAAATTAAACATTCAGATTTACATCCTGACAGAAATGTGGGATTCCATAAGGTCTGCCAATGCAGTCATCTTCACTTTCCTAAGGGATGGAGTTCCCTTTTATGACAGGGGAATGTTCCAGCCCTGGAAACTATTGCTTAAACAGGGCAAAATAGTTCCATCGCCTGAAGCAGTAGATTCCTATATCAAATCCGGCAAGCAAATTCTTGAAAGGACGAAATTCAAGCTCAAGGAAATCGCTTTGGAAGATTTCTTCTGGTCGTGCCTGACTCCTGCACAAGGAGTCTTGATGATGATTGGCATTCCTCCGACAGACCCAAAGGAAACTCCAGAAGCCATGCGCGAACATTTGGTAAAACTAGGCCTATTGGAAGAAAAATGGGTCAAGATTCTCGAGGATATTCTCCAGTTAAGAAAAGACATTGAGCACGGCAAAGTCAAGGAAGTTTCTGCAAAACAGGTTGAAGAGACCTTCAACAATGCAGAAAAATATCTTGAAAGGCTTGACAAATTAGTCAAGGAACTTGAAATAAGGCAGTCAAAGCTTGAGATACAAAGGCTTAACGACAAAACAACTGATGATGTAATTGCCGCACTAAAGATGGTTGGGGTATCTTCCAACACAGAGGCAGCTTTCAAGGACCTGGAGAAGCATCTTGTGGCCAAGCACCTGTCGCCAGCAAAATATGTTGACACTCTCAAAAGGATATCTGAGCTGAAAAAAGCTGGCAAGGCAGATTTAAGGGAAATCGCGACGCTTACGTTCGAGCAGGACAGGCTGGCCAAGGACACTTTTGACCTGATAAGGGCAGAGAAAGGGAAGAAAGTCGAAAAATACAAGATCTCCGCAAATTATGATGGCAGCAAAAGGAAAGCTGACATCTGGCTTTTGTCTGACGCTGCATTTGTGATTAAAGATACTGCAGACCCGAAGACTTCAATTTCGAAATATGAAGTTGCCAAGGATGGCAGCCTGACAAAGGAAAAATCTGCAAATCTGAAAGAAATTGATGCGGCCCTGGAAAAGTTCGCAGGCACGCCGACACCCATAAGCAGGCACACAATAGAAAGCCTGAAGAAAATTCTTGCAGATGACTTGCAAATAGTGATAGGTGCTTAATTTGCAAGGTTGTATCACAGCAGTGATACGACTAAATCCCAGGGTTTTGACGCTGGCAGATAGTGATTGGCGCCTAACTCGGGGAATCTCTTAATTTGATGGCTTCTTTAAAATGCAAGGCCTAGCAGCCCAGAAATTTGAGCAGTCTCTAACTTATGACCCGAGCTGAACCAAAAGTTCAGCTGGGCCCAGAAAAATTCAGAAATTTTTCTTGGGCTTACCTCTTCGCCTTTCGAGTTTTATTATTGCTCGTGAACTGGAGTATTATCGCAATTATGGCTGTTAAAGTTATCAGGACAACAAGGGCCTGCCAGGCAAAGAACGCATTCAGCTGGATGCCTGTTCCTGCAGTTTGCTCTTGCTGGCCTGCCAGATTTTCTATAAAGCCGCTCTTGCTGATGACAATTGCCAATAATAGAAGCGCTGCTATTACGAGCAATATCATTTTTGAACTCTTTGCAGCGACCATACCGTTTCCTAGCTGACTGGCTTAATAAATCTTAAGGGGGAATCTCGGATGCGCTCCCCTTAAGTTTGAGGATTTCTAAAGAGTCGTCGTTCTCAATTCTATGGCTGCTTCCTGCCGTTCTTCCTTAATGCCTCATTTATGACAGAGCGCGACCATCCTATCTTTGCCAGCTCCTGCCTTATGTGCTTCTCTGTGTGCCCTCTCTGGAACTCCTTTGCCACATAACGTTCAATTGTTGATACGTGTGCCGGCTTGGGGGGCCCAGCTGCAACTTTTCTCTCCCTTCTTCTTTTAGCTGTACGGAAGACTAAAAGTGCCCCCCCTGATACTACAGAGATTATGATTAGAGCCAATAATGCCTGGCCTTCTGTAGTCTCAACGAGGGGAGCGAAGAAGAATGCGACAGGGCCCGCAAATACAGGCGGCACTGGGGGCAGGATAGGCTGCTCGGGAATTACTGTTATTACTTCTTCGAGCGCCCTCACTCTCAATCTGATGGAATTCTGAGTCTTTGAAACAACGCTTACTTCTATGTCATCTACGCCATTTTCTGTCAGGTCATACCTCTTTGATTCTCTTACATTGAACGTGCCCCTAAAGGTATGCGAGTTGAATTCCAATTCAACAGTATCATCAAACACGCCAGTTACCCTTATACTATGGTCTTCTTCCCCGATTTGGAACTCAAGCGAGTCGCCAACATCCAACGTAAACTCCTGCGCCTCGCCCGGCTGCAGTTCTATTTCAAAAGTTTCAGGCTCCACTCCGACAGAAGGCCCTCCCAATGGCAGAGCTGGAGCTGCGGCCTGAGCCGCAGTTGTAGTAAAGTTATCCGGCCCCGTAGTATTGCAGTTTCCTAATGCATCACAACTTGTGACATTAAAGAAGTATATTGTTGATGCTGACAAGCTGCTCAAAGTAAGATTTCGGGCGGTAACTAATGACGAATTAGTAACAGATTCGTTCAGTTGCGCCACATTAATGCCAAAACTTACTGTTGAATTTGCTGCTTCATTTGTGAGCCAGCCAGCAACTGCGGAGCTTGTAGTAATATCTGTAACAGAGATGTTGCTTATGGCTGGTGCCGTTGCGTCTATCAGCAACACGCGAGTCTCTGTACTGTTTGAATTTCCAGCAGTGTCATTCGCGAAAACCCTGTATGCACGTATGCCGTCAGACAAGCTTGACACAGTAGAATTGCAGGTCACAGAGGTTCCAGAGCCGACTTTAGTCATTGTGCTATTAGCAGAATCAAATTCTAAGACACAAGAATCAACATCTGATAAATCATCAGTTACGGTTACATTTATTGTGACCGAAGTTGAACTCTGTATTGAACCATTCGCGGGAGTTGGGTCTGCAAATGCTACATTTGGCGCTGTTGCATCAGTAACCCCTAGAGGCGCAAATGTGCTGCCGAAGTCTGTTATGTTCGCGAAAACAATATTATTGGTGGCATCAATTCCTGATGAGCCTGCAAATGCGCTTGTGTTTGTAACCCATACAGTGCTGTTGTGCTTTGCAATTCTCAACGAGGATTCATCAGTTATGTTAGTAGCGGAAACATCGGAGTCTGTGTAGCTTACATTCAAAAATAGGAAGCTGTCTGCGGAATTATTTGTTGCATCAACAAATTTGCCTATGTGCGCAAAACCGGCAGGAATGCTGCCGGGAGAAGATGCATTATTTATGCCGATGTCCTTGGATGTAAAGCTAATTGTTGTGGAGCCTATTTCTAGGTTTATTATTGTGTTATTAATGGAGCCGGATTGTGAAGAGAAACTGTTTAGCGTGTTGTTCCTGGCAGAATTATTAATAAAAATATTATTGCTGCTGCTGTCCACTAAAAATATGCCTCTTTGGGTATGAGAATCAAAAGTATTGTTTTGTATTAAATTATTATCGGAAAACTGAATGGACATGCCGTTTGTGTTTAATGTTACTGTGTTATTTTCAATCCTGTTGCCACTGCCGCTGCCTGCAAAACTTATGCCCGTACTGCTGCTAGAAGTTATTATGTTATTCGTTAAGTTATTATTAGAACTTCCTCCAGCGAGGTCTATAGTTAACCCATTTGATGTAAATGTGTTATTATTTATCAGGCTTGATGTCAGAGGAAGTGATGATATTCCTTTGCTCCAGTCTGTTATTACGCAGTTTTCCACAGCAATGTTAGTTATCAAATTCGCTTCTACCCCTTTGGACGTTGGCGAATCTGTACCATCAATAGTAAAGCCTGCGCAATCCAATGTCACATCATTTGCAGTTATTAGCATACAGACAGTGTCTGCAGAATTTGTTATGCTCTGGTTCAGTAAATAAGTGCCTGCAGATGTGATGTTAGTGCAGCTGCTGATGTTTGTCGGCCCTGCTGCAGCTTCTGCTAGTGGCGCAAATGTACTGCCGAAATTAGTGATGTTTGCAAAAACAACATTGTTCGTTGTATCTACTCCATTTACATTTGAAAATACTGAAGCATTTGTTTCCCAAGTGCCGTTATGCTTGGCAATCCTTAGCGTGCTTTCACTAACACCTGCTGCTGAGACTTCAGCATCGCTATAGGAAACATTGAGGAACAGCCAGGAATCTGCAGAATTATTTGTTGCGTTGACATACTTGCTGATGTTCAAAAATCCGCCTGGATTCGCAGGAGCTTCTGCTGTCGTAACTGCTTTGACATTTGTGCCGTTAAAGTCCAACAAGCTTATCGTAATATTGCTTCTGATGAGAGTCAAATTGGTTGCTGTGTTGTTCTTTGGCGCTGTAGGAAATGCATCTGTGAACTCGCTCCTCCACTCAACTGATGTTGCACCAGAAACATTAATACTATTCCGCAAGAACCTGTTGTGAGAACTGCCAAAAACGTAGAAGCCGTACGAATCTATAGCAACAGTGGTTACGTTATTGTTGCCCAGCACGTTAGAATTCGAGCCGAACAACTGCATGCCATGATTGCTTCCTGATGCCCCCGAAGTAACTATTGTGTTGCCTGAAATATTGTTGGAACTCACAGTACTGGTAGAAATGCCGTGGTTGAAACTATGTCCGGCGGTTGTTATTGAATTGGAAATTATATTTCCTGCATTTGATCCATAATAGATTCCTATGTTAGATGTAGATACGCCCGTGCCGCTGGTTGATATAATGTTTGAAGTTATGCTATTGTTTGTTCCGGCGTCTACCTGTATGCCATAGTGGTCTGTGCTTGTTCCAGACGTTGCTATAGTATTGCCAGATATACTATTATTGGAATTGGCCGCACTAGGTGCATTTAGAGCAATACCTCTGCTACTAAACGCGCCGGTAACAGAAATATTATTATTGAAAATTGCAGAGTTGCTGACACCGGCAAACTTTACGCCAAAGCCGCTGCTGCCAGTAGCAGAATCTTTAACTATGTTGCAATTCTGCACAGTGATGTTTGATTGGCTTACTGCATTTATGCCTCTGGCATCATTGCCGCCTCCAGTCCCAAATGTTATGTTAAAGCCCTGGCAATCAAGCATTGTGTCGTTTGCCTGTACCTCGATGCAAGTCTGATTGGCAGAGATGCTCTGATTCAGAGCGTAACTTCCTGATGTTGTGATGTTTGTGCAGCTCCCTATAGGAATTGAAGCATTCAAAACTACACTGACATCATCGACGCCCCAGAAATCGAGATTCGTTCCTGATACCGTATTCTGTATCCTTAGCTTGAAGTTTGGATGGAAAGCCAGCGGGTCTGTTATCACAAAAGAGGATTGGTTGAAGTCAGATGTGCCTGCAGTGCTACCCAAGAAAGTTGCCAGAGTAGCGAAAGTCCCGTTGGACAAATTATAGCTGAATACCAAGTCTTCATTAGGATCTGGTTCGTCGCAACCGCCCGTGCTATTGCCTTGGCGCCACCAGAATGCAACTCCAATTGTACTTGCGCTGCTCGTGTCCAGAGGCACGGATTCTATGGTCTCGGCGGCTCCTTCGCCACCAAAAACTGAAGCGTTTGGCGAACTGACAAAGCTGCATCTATCAGAAACTTCAGGATTTCCGGCAGTTATATTCCAATTGGAAGAATTTATTGGCGGCGAGTCAAAAGTATCAGACAGTATGGTTGTGCCTGCTGCCTGCACAGTAAAACCGCGAATCCCAAATGTTTGGGCGGGTGCTGGCGGCTGTTGCTCTATAGGCTGTATCTCAAAGCCTCCTACCTGATTTCCCTGTTCCTGCTGAGTTTCTTCTTCTGGCACTATGGGCTGTATGCCAAAAGTGGAAAAACCAGCGAGCTGGTCAGAACTCATAATTGCAATCAAGGCTAGTATGACAAGAGCTATTACAATTGGGGAGTAATCCGTTCTGTGGCCAGGCATGAAATATAGACGATTAAGTGGTTAATAAAATATGCCTTAACTGGGGTATCTCTTAACATAGAGGCTGCTCAACTGCCGCAAGGTCTTATGCCAAGACTTAACCTCCAGTAAAGTGCAAGCTGAAATCATTTCAGCTGCACAAAGAAAATTGATAAATTTTCTGGACCAGCGAACAAAGTTCGCTTGGCAATCGGAAATATAAATTTCCGATACGTTTAAAAACACACTTCAAGCCTTTCTTTTATGAAAGGCTTCATAGTGAACTACAGGGGCTCGCGAAGAAACCGAAAGATGGGCCAGATGGTTGTCAAAGTAGAAGGCGTTGACAAGAAGGAAGACGTCAAGAAAGTTGTTGGCAAGAAGGTTGTCTGGACATCCCCCGCAGGAAAAAAGATTTCTGGCACAATAACACAGGCACACGGCGGAAAGGGTGCAGTAAGGGTTTTGTTCTCTGAAAAAGGCCTGCCAGGGCAGGCAATTGGAACTAAAGTAGACATTGAATAAAGATTTTGGTGCTTTATCTATTTCCACCAGGCGTTTATTGGGTATGGCTTGCCTGTTATTGGGGAATCCTTGAAGAACTTTGAAACCTTGCCGCCGGAAACATCAAAACGCGAAAAAACACGGCCATCAGAAAGCTTGAGATAAAAGGGCCCGTTGGGCCAATTTGTGGAGACTGCCTCAATATGCTTGATAAAAGAGCCTTTGGTCTTGAGCTTGTTATGGTCAAGATAGATGTACTTGCACTTCCTATACGGGGCTATGAAGTTGGCCTTGACCCTGAATACTGCTAAGCGAGACTCGAATACCTTCGGCTGTGTCTTCGATACAACCCTTTCCTGAGTAACAGTCATAGTCTCCATAGAGCGTGATACCTTGTTAGGGAATTATATTCAATAAGGCAATACTTCTATATAAAGGCTTCTTTCCAAAAGCAGATACTATATATCACAGTATATAATGGCTTAAATAGACTTTATTTGTTGTCAATATGACAATCCTTTATTACCCAATTAAATAAGCTTCACCAAGCTCTTCTGCCTTAACCTTCACTTCCTCTATGGAACTAGGGAACGCAACAGGCTCGATAATTCTTACATTTTGGAATGTAAAGTTCCTCGTTGATTTAGTAGCCATTCCGTCTAAGCCGTTCACTACAGACTGCTCATCTATGTAGCCTGCAAGCTGACCTTGAGGCTTACCACAGTTTCGTCACCAATTGTCTTACTGTATGATTCCATATCCTATCAGGTGCCATCTGCCGCCAACCTGGCGGCCTATGGCTGCCTTATCGCCTTTCTTTGCTATGACTGGCCTTCGAAGGGTAAGCTTAAGTATTTTCCCGGCTGCCTGCAAAACTCCGACTGTTGTTGCTGTGCCCACATTAATCATCAATGGCTCGTATTGCTTGAAAGGTTCCAGCTTCATCTTTTCCTTTGTCCCTACAACAAATGGGAACAGGTTTGCCTGCAGATTTAGCTGCATTGTCGGCTGCGGCAGTTTTCCCGGCAATGAAACAAGATTGCCCACAAGAGAATCTGCTTTTGTCATGCTGGGGTCGAGGGTAGTTGCAATTGCGATAGAGCCCCCGGGGCCCTTTTCTTCCACAGAAACTGAGCCTGAGTTAATGGCAGAAATTTTAGTCGCAACCGGCTCCCATGTTGTCTGGCCTTTTCTTTCTATTTTTCTTCCTGGTTTAATCTCTATCTTGTCGCCCACTTTGAAAATTCCCTGCGATATGGCGCC
>DATEUM010000048.1:0-2472 GCA_035283085.1 Candidatus Nanoarchaeia archaeon | reverse complement strand
TTGAAGAGCATTCCACTATTGAGGCCGACTTGGCGCAGTCTTCTGCAGACCTTCAGCTTGGCGAAGACAGGACAACCGAGATGGCAAATCTGCATAACCAGAAGCACGAGCTTGTTTCCAGCGCATTGGGAATTACTGCTGGGCTGCAAAGCGCAGTGCACTCGCTGTTGAGGGATTTGCCTGTAAAAGCAAGGACAAGAAAGGAAAAGAGGAAGGAGAAGAGGATTGTCAGGCCTGTAACAAAAAGGCACGTTTCAAGGGAAGAGGAGAAGGAATTCATAGAGCGCAGCAAGAGGGCCCTGGAAAACCTGCAGAGAAATATTGGCGAATTGAAACACGAGTTGAAAAGTTAATTCTGGTGGCTGATTAGATATCTCTAAGTTATGAGCTTCGCAAAACCAAGCTGAAAGTATTTTCAGCAGGGCCTTCTGAACTTCGTTCAGATTGAGTTAAGCAGCCCTTATGTTAGGGCTTAACCCAGTAATTATAGAAGTTTATGGGATCTAGGCCTCAGGCTTTGAGAGTTTTGCAGAAATATCATCCATCTTTTCTTTCGCATCAGCGAGCATTGCGTGCCAGCCGTCTATTATTTCCCCTTCCCTTTGCTTGATTGACGCAACCCTCTCGAGTGTTGCAGTGAGCTCGTCGATTTTCGCCTGCATCATTTCTATGGTCTTCATTATTTCCCTGTATTTGTCCAATCTTACAAAAACAGTTGCTTTCTCAGTAGAAATTGGGGCGACAACAGTTGGAGGCTTCCATCCGGGAGATACGGGGGCAGCCATCGACACTTCAGGAAATACGGGAGCAGCAGGCCTCATCCTTGATTCTCTTGGCAAGGGTTCAGGTGCAGTCATGTCTTCATCAGACAAAGGGGGTAATGGGGGAAGCTCTTCAGAATCAGGGATAGGGGGCAGCTCATCAGAATATTCAGCAGATTTCTTTTTCCAAAACGCCATTATTGTATTAGAAATAGCATGCTTTTTATACGTTAGTCACTATACTCAAGTGAGTATGAACAAATGGCTGCTAGCAGGCATCTTTATGCTTTGCATCAGCTCTGCCTATGCAGTGCAGATTTCTGAAGTCATGTACAAATCTAATGAATGGATAGAGATTTACAATAACGATATTTCTGCAGTTAACTTGAGCGGATGGACAGTACTTGATCCAGTAAAACATTTATTAACATTAACCAGCGGCAGTTGGGAAATTTCGCCCAATACATACGCTGTTATTGCAGAAGATGCAGCAGCTTTTAACAGCACATACGGCAGCTACAGCGGCACTTTGATAGACGCCAGCGCACTTGGGCTTAACGATGCAGGCATTGATTGGATAGCCCTGAATGACACTTCTGGCATCATAAGATTAAATGTGAGTTATACTGCAAATGTGCAAACCAGCGGAAACACATTGCATTTGTCAGGCACTGGATGGTGTGAAGGCGTGCCCACACCGGGAGCGGGAAGTTCTTGCACGCAACAGCAGCAGAATAACAATACGAATGGCAACAACGATACGGGTGATGATGGAATTAACGAAACAAAAGAATTTGAAGTTGATTTAATTGAGTTCCCGGCCAAAGCAGCCCAGGGCGATAACTTTTCCATTATGGTGAGGCTGAAAAGCAACCTGCCATCAAGGGAAAATGTCAAGGTATATAGTTATGTTTACAAAGACCAGGCTCTCGCCACAGAGGGAGGATGGACTGCAAACCAGAAGTTTTACGAAATTGAGTCGGGGGAGGAAATAGAAGTTGAGCTGTACAATGCTATCAAATCTGATGCAAATCCAGATTTTTATTTCCTTCGCGTAAGGACCGCTGTAAACTCAAAGAATTATGACACAACTGAGCAGATAGAAGTTGTGGAAAACCCAAATCCCGAAATAACTGCGGAAAAAATTGGAGAGATATCATCATTTTACACCCGCGTCAAGAATTTGGATTCTGGAAGGGAGATAAAGATGTATGCGAACGTGAAAAATCTCGCAGGTATAGTGCAAGATTTTGTTTTGAGACTTGAGAACCAGACTAAAGAGATATCTCTCAGTCCAGAGGAAAGCCAGACTGTAAATTTCACAGTAATTTTGCCGAATGCGAACTCAACAACTTATTTGCTGGAATTGCTGCACAATAATACCGTTGTTGACAGCAAGGAGCTGCCTGTGGAAATCTCCCAGAGCAATGCAGAGGATGCCGAGCTGGAAGAAACTTTTGAAGGCGCGGATTTTCAGGAGGATGACAGCGCTACAGGAAGCTTTACATGGAACGACTCCAAGCCAAACACCCCGCTATTGCTGCTGGCAATAGTAATGGTAATAATAATTGTAGGCATGGCGCTTACATTGGTTAACCTTAAAAAACGTCCAGAGCAGATAAGTTAAATGGAAGAAGAAATTAAGTGGCTGAAGACGAGGATAATCATAGAATTACTTGGCAAGCCCCTTGAACACATGGAGAAGACAATT
>DATEUM010000047.1:0-10459 GCA_035283085.1 Candidatus Nanoarchaeia archaeon | reverse complement strand
CCTTATGTTAAGAGATTCCATAGAAAGGAGTGCTGCAGTCTAGGATGGCAAACGGACCAAGATATGCGGTCAGGTTTAGGAGAAGGCGCTCAGGTAAAACGAATTACCAGAAAAGGCTTGCACTTTTGAAATCAGGAGTGCCTAGGATGTCAATCAGGAAGTCCAGCAAATATATCCTTGTGCAGTTCAATACATTTGATGCCAAGGGCGACAAGACGCTGCTCACGGTCAACAGCTCAAAGCTCAAGGAATTCGGCTGGAAATATAATTTCAAGAACATCCCAGCTGCCTACCTTATAGGATTGCTGGCTGGCAAGCTCGCAAAGCAGGCAAAAATTTCTGCAGCAATATCTGACATCGGCCTGCACACCGCGACAAAGGGAGCAAAAGTTTTCGCGGTTCTCAAGGGAGCAGTTGATTCTGGCCTGAAATTAAACCTTGGCACTGAAATTGTGCCGTCTGCAGACAGGATAGAAGGCAAGCACATTTCCATTCACATGAAAAAGCCGGACTTCACAAAAGATTTCCATGCTGCAAAGGAGAAAATACTCAAGTAAAATGGCAACGAAAACTGAAGTAAGTCTTAAGGAAGGAAAGGGAGAGAAAGCAGCCCTGATGTTGAGAGATACAGCTAACAAGTTAGCTGTCCCGCTAAGCTCGCTTAGCGATAACCCAGTCAAGGAGAGTGCATACTGATATGGCAAGGCAAAAAAAGCTGTACGATAAACCGCAGGAATCTGCTCCGGTTGTAAAGTCAGAGGAGATAAAGCAGGGCGAAAAACAGGAAGTAAAAGAGTTCAGGGAAAAGAAAGAGAAGCCTAAATTCGCATTCAAGACAGAGCTCGGCAAGCGCGTGGCCTCTGGGGAAATAACGCAGCTGAAGGAAATTTTTGATGCGGGCCTGAAAATAAGGGAAGCCGCAATTGTTGATGCCCTGGTGCCGGATTTATTTTCTGAATTTGTATTCATAGGACAGGCGCGCGGAAAGTTCGGTGGCGGCAAAAGACGGCTGATAAAACAAACGCAGAAAAAAACTGCCGAAGGAAACAAGCCTAACTTTGCAGCTCTTGCTATAGTGGGAAATTCCAATGGCTATGTAGGGATGGGAAAAGGAAAGGCCAAGGAATCAATGCCAGCACGCGACAAGGCGCTGAGAAATGCCAAGCTGAACATGCTCGAAATTGTCAGGGGCTGCGGAAGCTGGAAGTGCGGCTGCGGCGAGCCCCACAGCCTTCCCTTCACTGTCGAAGGAAAGTCCGGGTCTGTCGAAATCAAGCTCATGCCTGCCCCCAAGGGAACAGGATTGGTCTGCGAAAATGAAATCAAGAAAGTCCTGAAAGCCGCGGGCTACAAGGACATATGGATGAAGTCCACGGGCCAGACCAGGCGCAAGCTGAATTTTGTTTACGCCACAATAGAAGCCCTCACCAAAGCTTCCGAAACAAGGGCCAAGGGATACAAGGTATACAGGGGAGCGGTATAATGGAAAAAGGCAGGCTTGCAGTTGTCAGGGTGAAAGGCGATTTTGGAAATAGCGCTGACATCAAGATGACATTGAAGCTCCTGCGCCTGTACAAGAAGAATTATTGCGTAGTGCTCCCAACAAACCCGCAAATAATAGGCATGGTACAAAAAATCAAGGACCTCGTGACATTTGGGGAAGTCAGCAAGGAAATGATGATGAAATTGTTGAAGGCCAGAGGCAGGGTTGCGGGCAACAAGCCTCTTACTGAAGATTACCTGAAATCAAAGACTAATGCTACATTTGAAAATTTCGCAGATGAATTGCTTGCTTACAAGAAAGAGCTGCGCGATGTTCCCGGTTTGAAGCAGTTTTTCAGGCTGCACCCGCCAGTCGGCGGTTTTGAAGTCAGGGGAATAAAGCAGAGCTACGCGCAGGGCGGCGCTCTTGGATACAGGGGAAAGGACATCAACAAGCTGATAGGAAGGATGGTCTAAAAATGCCGTACAGGAAAAAAAAGAGGTCAAGGAAACACCGCGGCGGCAGGACTCACGGCTGGGGTTTCGGCAAGAGGCACAGAGGCAAGGGTAACAAGCCTTACAGGGCTGGCGGTGTCGGAAAAAGGGGCGCGCATAGGGAAACATTTTTCTCAGCCCACGGAGGCGAACCGGCAATTGGAAAGCATGGAATTCAAGTCAAGCCCCGCACGACTGTTGTCAAGGGCAAAGTAATAAGCCTGAGGGAAATGGAAGAGTTCATGCCGAAATGGCTCGTCGAGAAGAAAGCAGAGAAGTCCTCTGACGGAACAATTGTTTTAGACCTGAAAAAATTAGGATACACAAAACTTCTCTCTGAAGGAACTGTTACAAGGAAAATGCAAATAACTTGCGCGAGCTGTTCAGCGAAGGTCAAAGGAAAAGTGGAAGGTGCTGGAGGTTCCATCACGCTCAAATAATGGTAAACTGGACCAAACTTGCTTCTTCGCTGCCTGAAGTCAAGCGGCCTGAAGCAAAGAAATTATCTTTCAACACGAAACTCATCTGGACTGGAGTAATAGTTTTGCTATTTTTCGTACTGTCCTACCTGCCGCTCGTAGGCCTTGGGCAGAATGCTTTGCAGCAGTTTGAGCACCTCTCAATCATATTAGGTGCTTCATTCGGCTCTATCATATCACTCGGCATAGGACCAATAGTAACTGCGAGCATCATACTGCAATTGCTCGCAGGCTCTGGCGTCTTGGGCATCGACATGACGCAGAAGGAAGGCAAGCAAAGATTCCAGTCTATGCAGAAAATAGCAGTAATATTCTTCGTGATATTCGAAGCCATCGTTTATGTGCTGATGGGCGGGCTTGCTCCAGACCCAGCACTAGCCGGGACTACAGCATATCTGTTCTACCAGATTTTTCTTATAGCACAGCTGATACTCGGCGGCTATCTGATAGTATTGATGGACGAAGTCTGCGCAAAGTGGGGCTTTGGCTCAGGCGTAGGTTTGTTTATAGTCGCAGGAGTTGCGGGCCAGATATTTACGAGAGCGTTCAATCCTTTGGCCAGTCCGACAAATCCAGATGTTCCTGTAGGCGCGTTGCCTTTCCTGTTCAAAGCTTTGTCAATTGGCGATACAACAGGCGCGGCTTTGGCAATCGCAGGAGTATTAGTCACCATTATTGTATTTGTAATCTCAGTTTATGTGCAGGCAATGAAAGTTGAAATTCCGCTTTCTTTCGGAAGGGTGCGGGGATTTGGAATGCGCTGGCCTTTGCGTTTCATTTACACTTCAAATATTCCAGTCATCCTTATCGCCGCATTGATGGCTAACATACAATTGTGGGCAAAACTTTTGGAGAATCTTGGAAAGCCCATACTCGGGACATTTTCAGGAGGCGTACCGAGCTCAGGTTTTGTCTACTGGCTGAATGCGCCAGACATGGTATCAGCTCTTATCACAGGCTCTGCCACACTTGCTATGGTAGGCCAGGCACTCGTTTATGTAACATTCCTTGTGCTCGGAAGCATATTGTTTTCAGTGCTTTGGGTAAAGACTGCAAACATGGATGCTGGTGCCCAGGCAAAGCAAATATTGTCTTCGGGCCTGCAGATACCAGGTTTCAGAAGGGACCCAAGGGTTTTGGAGTCTGTTCTCAATAGATATATCCCAGGACTTACTGTAATGGGCGCGGCAACTGTAGGAGCACTCGCAGCCCTCGCTGATTTGGGCGGCGCTCTCAGCAGGGGAACAGGCATATTGCTGGCAGTCATGATTATGTACAGGATGTACGAGGACATAGCAAAGCAGCACGCTTTTGACATGCATCCTGCTTTGAGAAAGGTGATAGCTCCAGATTAATATGGCAAAACTAACTAACGAAAGTGTTAAGTCTCAGATTTGGACTTTGCAAAAGTCTGAACAGCCAAGGAACTCTCACACTGAGTTAAGAGATAACCCTAGTAGAAGGAGTTCATAATCATGGCAATCGTTGAAATATTACAACAGAATGCGTTGCTGTCGATAATAGGAATATCCGCAGCCCTTGCACTTGGAAGCACTTTGGTGTACAAGTTTGCAACCGACCAGGCGCTCGTAAAAGCAATCCGCGAGGAAGTTAAAAAGATACAGGTAGAGATGAAGGAGAACAAGGGCAATCCGCAGAAACTTGCGGAATTGCAGAACAAGGTAATGCCCCTCAATTTGAAACTCATGTCACAGAGTTTCAGGCCCATGTTGATAACAATAGTGCCTTTCATAATTTTATTTGCGCTTCTTGGAAGAGTGTATGGCACTATGATTGTCGTGCCTTTGTCATTTTGGGAAGGGCATCTGGGCTGGATAGGCACTTACATCATCTTTTCGATAATATTCACGACACTGCTTAGAAAGGCTTTAAAAGTCGTTTAGTTCAGCAAACTTGCACACAAATGCTTTGCATTTGTGGAGGCAAAAATAACAGAAAAATAGGATAAGCGAAAGATGGTACACATAAAGCACAGGACCAGGCACGGTGGAAAGCTGATAATGAAAGGCGCGCCTAGATATAGGTCTAGGACTTTCAGGAAAGTCCAGAGGAAAACCCCTGGCTCAAAGACTGTTGTTCAATATATCAAAAGAAACCCTTCAGTTGCCCATTGCGGTTCCTGCAAAAACCCTTTGCACGGCCTGCCAAGGGCCAGGGACAGAAAAATCAAGCATTTTTCTCGCACCCAATTGACGACACAAAGGCCTTTCGGGAATCTCTGCAGCTCTTGCAGCAGGGATATAATAAGATGGCGAGCCCGCGTGCAGCACAAGCTGGCAAGGCCTGATGAGATTCCAATAAGTTACAGGCAATACGTTAAGGTAGGTGCATAATGGCATTGATTGAAGTCGGCAGATTATGCGTGAAAATTGCAGGCCGCGATGCAGGCCGTGAATGTGTAATTGTTGATGTTCAGGATAAGAACTTTGTTCTAATAGATGGCAACACTAGAAGAAGGAAATGCAATGTTGATCATCTGGAACTTTTGCCAAGTAAAGCTGATGTCAAGAAAGGCGCAAGCCATGAAGAAGTTGTAAAGGCATTGGAAGCACTCGGCATTAAGGCATTACCAAAGTCGCCGCCAAAGGCTGCAAAGCCTAAAGCAGAAAAAGCTGAGGAAAAACCCAAAGAGAAGAAAGGCCTCCTAAAGAGAGTAAAGAAAGAAGAAAAACCTAAGAAATCAGAGAAGAAAGCAGAAGCCAAAGCTTAAAATCTGAGTTTATTTTTTCATTTAATGAATAAACTACCTTATGAGCTAGTTGAGCAAAAGCTGATTTACAGGCAAAAAGTTAAACTGGGGAAACCCGCTAGGAAATCTGCAGAAGAACTTCTCAATTTCGGAATCATAAATCTCGACAAACCAAGAGGGCCGAAGTCAATACACTGTGGCAATAAAATCAGGAAACTTTTGGAGCAGCCAAAGGTTGGCCATGCAGGCACGCTTGATCCCCTTGTGACTGGAGTTCTACCTATCGGCATCGGCAGGGGAGTAAAAGTTCTTCCAGTAATTTCCAAAGCTGGAAAGGTCTATGAAGGCGTAATGCATGTGCATGTCGAAGTTTCCAAAGAAAAATTAGAGGAAGCTTTCAAGAAATTTACAGGTAAGATTGAGCAACTGCCTCCCAGGGTATCTGCAGTTGCAAGAAAATTGAGAACTCGCGAGATTTATTGGCTAACTCTTAGAAATTTTGATGGCAAGAACGCAGAATTTGAAGTCGGCTGCGAGGCAGGCACTTACATCAGGAAACTCTGCCACGATATCGGGGAATACCTTAAGGTAGGGGGCCACATGGCTTCTCTGCGGAGAATACAGGCAGGGCCTTTTAAGATTGATGATTCTGTTACATTGCAAGAAGCTAGGAAGAACTACGAGAAATTTTTGAAAACAAAAAAAGATTCTTTCATTAGAAATTTTGTCCTTCCAGTAGAGTCTGCTGTCGAGCATTTGCCGAAAGTTTACATAGATATTGGCGTGATAGAGAGGATAAAGCACGGCTCGCCAGTCTTTGTCCCTGGCGTTGTAGCTTATACTTCAAACTTGCAAAAGAATTCAACAACAGCAATCTTTGATACCAATAAAAATCTGGTTGCAATCGGAATTTCTGAACTATCAGCAGAAGAAATGCAAAAAGCAACAAAAGGCCTGGCAATAAAGACAGATGTTGTCTTAATCTGAAGGCTTAAAAACCTATTTGTTCACTCTACCATACAATGTTGCCTATTACACACGCGTGGGTCAATTACCAATCCCAGTACAAGGGGTGCTCCGAGCCAGAGGCACTTTTTGCTTCTATGATACTGCCTGACCTTCCTGCTTTTTCCAAGGGATACCTGAGCTGGGAGCCGTTTGAAGGCGTCAAGAAAAATTCTGAACTTGCCGGAAAGATAGAAAATGAACTCATTGGCTTGGGCTTGATATCGCATGGCGCCGCAGACGAGATAAGCCATGGTTCTAATGGTGATTATATGACTGAAAACTGCTACTCTGTGGGCTGGTTCAAGCAGAGATTTGGCGGCTTTGACTGGGCAAATCTTTCTGCAAGAAAGAAATCCCTCCTTCACAACCTGACGGAGGGCATGCTGGAAAGCTATGTTATTGGGGAATATCCAGAAATCGTGGAAATAAGTTCTGCAGCCCTGAACGATGCTAAGTTGCATCTGATTGCCAGGGATTTTGCAAAGGTTTTGGAAGGTAAAGAAGAGGCAAGAATATACGAAATACTTGAAAAGTCTGTGAAGATGGTAAAACGTGCCAAATCAGTATGCGAACTATTCTCTTATTTTGTCGCAGACAACAAGGAAAAAGAGCACGCCCAAGCATTGAAGCAGTGCATAATGCATTCCAGAAGCTCCATAGCTGATTATTTGGCCACAGCTTAACTTTTAAATCAGAAATTTCTTTTTTTCAGCCATGGAAGAAGAGCACTATTATACAGAAGAGCCGAAGTCGAGATACAGGGAACACGAGATAAAAGCTCGAATAAGAAACTTTGACCTTTACTTGAAATCTGCCAGCGGAGTTTTCTCTCTAAAGGAAATTGATTCAGCATCAAAATTACTTATAGAAAAGGCAGAGCTTCCAAAATCAGGCAGAATTCTTGATTTGGGCTGCGGCTATGGTGCCATAGGTATTGTGGCTGCAAAAGCCTGCCCGGGTTGTGATGTTATTCTTACAGATATCAATAGGAGGGCAGTAAAGCTTGCAATTGAGAATGTTCTTCTAAACAGAGTAAATGCAGAAGTTCGGCAAGGCTCTATTTATGAGCCTGTCAAGGGAGAAAAGTTTGACGTCATTTTGCTGAATCCACCGATTGTTGCTGGAAGGGATATTGTCTTGAGCATGATAAGGCAAGCGCCTGCGCACCTCAACAAAAATGGTAGCCTTCAGATAGTGGCAAGGAAGACAAAAGGAGGGGAATTTCTCTTCAAGGAAATGAAGAAAATTTTCTCTGAAGTGAAAGTCCTTGCCAAGTCGGGCGGATTCTGGGTTGTCAAGGGTGTGAAGTAGCAAATCTTATAATTGTATCAGTTCTTTTTTGCAGATGACATTTACTTTGGAACAGATTGTAGAGCTTCTGAAAGATGTAAAGAGCGATGCGCGCTGTGCCAAGCGACCGCTTGGTGTTGTATTAGTATTTCCTGATAATACTTTTATAACGGGCGAGAATGGACCGCCGCCAGGAAGCAGGCATGTTGAAAGATGTTCAAAACTGGAGACTTGCGTGAGAAAAGATTCGTCACAAGGCATGAATATGGGTGATTGCCCTGCTATGCACGCCGAAAGGGCAGCGATTTACAGAGCCGCGGCAGAAGGAAGAGTTACTCGAGAAGCCTTCATGTATAGCGTCGGCGGGATACCATGTTTCGATTGCGCCGTAGCTGTTGTAACGGCTGGGATATCAAAATTTTACGGCACAAAGCCCATCGGCCACTACACTCCAAACCTTGAAACTTACAAGTTTGAACTGGCTTTGCAAGTGCTTGAAGACGCAGGGGTTAAGTATATATACGAACCCAAATTGGCAGAAACTGACATGGAGAAAAATAGCGCACCCACGATACACGAAATAAATTTAGCGGCAAACGGAGGCAAGAATGCCCAAAACAGTTCCTAAAGAGCTTTTAGACATAATCTGCTGCCCTACTGATAAGGGTGATTTGAAGTATGATAAAAAGAAGCAGACCCTGGCGTGCCAAATATGCAAGACGACTTATCCGGTAACGGAGAACATACCAATCCTGCTCCAGAAGTGAACGCAGGAAAGCAGATTGCTGTTAAGAAATCTATGATAGCAATACTTATAATTGTAATTCTGGCAGTTGCAGCACTAGGAGCTTGGAAAGTCATGGCCAGTAAAAACACAATCGCAACAGATGGGAAAGTTGTCCTGTTGCACACAAATATGGGTGGCATCAAAATAGAACTATATAATGACATGCCAATTACTACAGGAAATTTTGAAAAACTTGTGAGTGAAGGATTTTACGACGGAGTAATATTCCACAGGGTGATTGATGGCTTTATGCTTCAAGGCGGCGACCCAACAGGGACTGGAAGGGGCGGGCCCGGCTATGCAATAAAAGACGAGTTTACAAATCACAACAGAAATAACAGGGGAACAATATCAATGGCAAATGCAGGGCCTAACACTGGCGGAAGCCAGTTTTTCATAAACCTCGTGGATAATAATTTCCTGGACACAAAACATCCTGTCTTTGGCAAAGTCACAGAGGGGATGGATGTAATTGATGCAATCGCAAAAGTCGAAACAAATGCATCAGACAGGCCAATAGAAGAAGTTAAAATAATAACCGCAAAAATGCAGTAGTTTTAAAAGACTAATTACGAAGATATTAGTATGAAAGTGGATACAAAAACTCTTCAAAAATTTCTAGTAGCTGCCAAGAAAAATACTTGGGCTTCAGGTGCTGAAGAAGAAAAGCGTTTTGGAATAAAGGTGCTGGGACCCTTTGTAAAAGAATATAAAAATTGTACATTGCGCTACATAGATCAATACGTTGGCGGCGAGCCTTTTCAAG
Source organism: Candidatus Nanoarchaeia archaeon (assembly GCA_035283085.1). Lineage (GTDB taxonomy): Archaea > Nanobdellota > Nanobdellia > UBA10117 > UBA10117 > DATEUM01. The sequence continues at coordinate 1,442 of DATEUM010000047.1, read as the reverse complement.
GTTTAGAGGTTGTAACAATTACCGATCAACATAGCATTGAAAAACCGATATGGGCAATGAGCTACAGAGGCACATATAGAGGCGCTGCAAAAGAGCATCTAGCAGTAAATGATATTTTGCATCAAGCACTGAAAGCAATTCCAGTTGATGCGCCATTTAGGGGGCCACAAATTTTAGAAAACAAGAGATACTTTTACTGTAACACTTGGAACGGTGATGTCGCTTGGTTCAATGGGTCGGAGTTTATTGGTGATAAGGTAAATACAAATTATGTACATTCTGCAGAATACTGGGGTGGCTTAGTAAATAAAAGAAGTTTTGCTTAATTACTTGCTTTTCTTCCTGCCGCTGATGAAGTAGTACAGGATTACGCCTATGATGTTCAGCAGGATTGTGATTAGCAGCCATATTATTTTCCATCCGCTGTCCTTCTTCTGCTTCACTATGTCTATGACTGCCCAGATTACTGCTGCAAGGCCTATGAGCCAGAGAAGGCCAAAGCCACCCATCATAAATACCATATTCTGTAATGCTTTTAAACCAATATAAATCCTTTGGGTTACGCCGGGATCGCTTAACCTGGTCCTCAGCACGCAGAGCGTGGCTCTGCTTGTTCAGCAGGAAATGGCGCAAGCTTGGAAAGCTTGTTTCCGCAAGGATGTCTGGGTTCAAATCCCAGTCCCGGCGCTACTTTTAATAACTTCAAACGCCGTCCTAAATAGATGCCAGATAACGAGAATCAAAAGTGGATGAAGTATGAAAGCTATGCTCTAAAGGAAGGAACTTTTGATGATTCTCTTGTGGCCATTTTGAAAGAGTTTAATGTTGCGCATAAAGTTGAGAAAACAGAATCGTCAGCAGATTTGTATGTAATAGCTAAAGAAAAGGGAAAAGTTGATTATTATGAGAGAGTTAAAAAAGCTCGCGAACGTTTTGCTTATGTTGATCAAAGAATAGAAGATTCCCTATATATTGACGAAGATGCGCTCAAAATGCGGCTTCGTGCATCTGTGTAGGAGCTTCAGTTAAATTTACTTAACTGGAGCAAGGCAGTCTTCGAGTGACTTGTTAATGAAGGTGAAGAGCTTATTCCGATGTTTGCGCTCCAATTTCTTGTTTCCCATTTTCTCAGCATGCTCCAAAGCCTTGCGTATCGGATTTATTATTTTGTAAGCCTTATTTGCATTTGCCGCAGATTCTTTCAGCGCCCCATTTAGGCGCTCATAAAGTTCGGAGTCCTTATCTTTCAAGCCCTTTATGGCATCTTCAAAATCTTTTCTGAAGCTGGCCAGCCCGTATAGGCTTAATATCGTATTTCCAGGATTTTCCATATAACCGTGTCTCAGAAATTTCGAAAAGCCAGCATACTTGCCATTTTCAAAAATATACGTCCTTTTTACTGTGTGCAGCAAGTTTTTCTTTTTGTATTCTGCAAGTTCTTT
>DATEUM010000046.1:0-2959 GCA_035283085.1 Candidatus Nanoarchaeia archaeon | reverse complement strand
TCTCATGTCTGCGGCCTGCGCGCCAGTGAAAACATCCTGTGAAGGATAACCTCTGCCCGTGAGATCTCTCATTTGTGAGCCTTGAAGGCCCGCAGGAATTGGAGGGAATTCGGGTACGCTTGGCAAGTCAAAGCCAGTGTCTTCTTCTCTCTTTTTTCCAAAAGGTAGTGCCATTTTAATATTGGTTATTTTATCTTGTGTTCTTTAAGAATGTTTTCCACCAAGGATTTTACTTCAGACTTGGTGACGAATTGAAGGGGATTCCAGTATTCCGTATACCTCTGCAGGACTTTTACCTCATCTTTTGACGCAAGGGCTTCCATTCTCTTTGCAAGCCTTTCAGACAGGTCCTTTACATATTCTATGTCTGCCCTCAACCCCCTCATCCCGTCCTGAACATCCCTGATTTCAGTCACAACAGATTTGTGCTTCTCTATCAGGCTGCTGTCCAGAAGCTCGATATGTCTCCGCAAGTTCTCTGCTTTCTGCTCCATCAAGCTCATGCGGGAAGAAAATTCACTCACCTGGTTTCCAACTATCTGCCGGAAATTTTCCAGCTCCGGAGGAACCCTTCCAGATGGCTGCTGTACCACTGGCTGCTGCGGGAAAAATGTCGAAGTTGGTCGCTGTGGCAGGCCGTTTGGCATTTCTCTTTATTGTTGAATTAGGTATAAAAGCTCTCTGTAATCGCATATGAATAGTTAACTAAACTGAGAAATCCTTAATGCCTTGTGCCAGTAAGGCCTCAGCATTGAGATATCCACAGCGTTGTATCTGCGAATGCAGATGCGACAAAAGCGCCAGCCGACCAACCAAAATCAAAGATTTTGGTGGATCCACCTGAACTTGTTCAGGTCGGTTTTGCGGCTGGTCAAAAGATTATTAAAAGCGCATATTGTTGTTATACTGCCATATGCCACTGCCCGAATACAAGATAACCGCAGAAGGCGGGGAGAAAGTCCTGAGCATTAACTTCGAGGGCTTGCCTTACACGCCTTCCATAGAAGACGATCCCTTAGTGATGTCGCAAGTGTTCAACATACTGCTCGAATCAGGCAAAGTCACTAAGATTGTCTTTATACAAAGGGAAGAGTATGAGTATGACTATTCGCAAACCCGCTTACTGCTAGAGTTAGTTGATGTCTACAATAAATTAGTCAAGGAAGCTAATATCATAGCTTCTTGTTCTATAGTGCCTGATGCCGCGTGCCAGAGGTATGTGCCTGGCTGGCAGGACTTCTTGCGCGATAAAATACTTCAGAAATTAAAGGAAGATCCCGTCGGAACTTATGTGGAGCTCGTCAGGAGGCACAGGGAAGAGCTGATAAAAATCAGGAACCCTACGACAGCAGACTACGCGGCCTGCGCGCAGGGTTTTGTAAATTCCTTGGGACTTGCAGTTGGCATGCTGGGCAATTCAACTCTGATTAAAAATATAGAGCCGCGCCTCGCCGGTTTCAGGCCTGGCGACAGGACTGTGTACAAGGAATTCTTCAGGCCTTCTGTGCGGCCAAACTTTGTCTATACAAAACTCGTAACAACTTTCCCTTCTGGGGCAGAGGAGATTGCAGCTTACAAGATTGCAGAAGATACAGAAGTCCTTATACTAAAAACACCCAAGGACATAAGGCCATTGTATTACATAAACCCTCCAGAATTCCAGCTGACAGAGGAAAAATATTCTTTGCTTACAGAAGCCCGCGAAGTAATGGCAGAACACAGGCCTGAGAGGGCAGAATTCATAGACCCTGCAAGGACAAGGGAAATATTTTTCGCAATTGAAAGGGACTTGATAGCAGAACTCGCCAGAAGCAAGGGCATCAAGCTCAGGTACAGCGAAATAGAAGAGCTGGCAAGAATACTTTTGAGATACACGTTAGGCTTTGGTTTGGTAGAAGTTATACTCTCTGACCCAAATGTGCAGGACCTTGTTGTAAATGCGCCGATGGGCACGCAGCCAGTTTCAATAATTCACGCTGATTTCGGCGAATGCAAGACAAACATAACGCCATTGCCTCGGGAAGGCGATTCCTGGGCAACAAAATTAAGATTGATTAGCGGAAGGCCATTTGATGAAGCAAATTCTGTCCTTGACTCTGATTTATCCCTGCCGTATGCAAGGGCAAGAGTCGCCGCCCTCCAGAGGCCATTGTCTCCTTTTGGCTATGCATTTGCTTTCAGAAGGCATAGGGACAAATCATGGACCCTTCCTTTGTTTATCAAAAGCAAGATGCTCACGCCACTTGCAGCAGGAGTAATTTCATTTTTAGTTGACGGCGCCCGAACCATGTTTGTAGCAGGCACGAGAAGTGCAGGAAAAACTTCCCTGCTTGGCGCAATGCTTGTAGAGATTGCCAGAAATAATAGGGTAATAACCCAGGAGGACACGCTTGAACTTCCTGTTCAGCAGCTCCGCAATTTAGGCTATGATATTCTTTCATTAAAGACAAGGTCTGTAATCACAGGAGCAGAGGCTGAAGTCCCTGCAGAACAGGCAATAAGGGCTGCGCTGCGCTTAGGCGATTCTGCATTGATAATCGGTGAAGTGAGGAGTATAGAAGCCCGCGCACTTTTCGAGGCCATGAGAGTCGGCGCTCTTGCAAAAGTTGTTGCTGGCACTATCCATGGGGCTTCCCCTTATGACGTTTATGACAGAGTTGTAAATGATTTGGGAGTCCCCAAAACCTCATTCAAGGCCGCAGATATAATTATGGTTGCAAATGTAGTCACGTCTCCATCAGGCCTTGAAAGATTTAGAAGATTAACACAGATATCAGAAATAAGGAAACACTGGACCGAAGACCCTCTTGCTGAAAAAGGCTTTGCAGATTTGATGCAGTACAATGCAAAAACAGACACGATTGATGCAAACCCAATTTTACTGGAAGGCGAATCAGAAATCCTGAAAGCAGTCGACGGCAGGGTGCGGGAATGGGCAGGAAACTGGGACGCAATCTGG
>DATEUM010000045.1:0-4682 GCA_035283085.1 Candidatus Nanoarchaeia archaeon | reverse complement strand
CTTCTGTTCTTGTACAAGAACAGAAGCTCATCAATTCCATCTTTGTTAAGATCTGCTGTCGTAATATCGAGCCATTCAGGCTCGTCTGGCCAGTCCCTGTTCCACAAATAAGACGTTACAGGCAGGCCTGGCGCGTTCCTGTCGTAACTAAATCTTACCAAGTCCCCGGGCTCCCCAATCGCTACAATTTCAGGCCCATCGGCAAATTCGCTTTTTTCAAGCTCTCCTGCAGCAACTGCAATCCATTGGCCTCCGTTTACAGGTATGGCATCGATGTTTACCCAACAGGGCTCCATGCCTGGCTGCTGCCCTGTAGCCGAGATGCTTGGCGCATCATCAAATCCCTGCCTGCCATTTCTGCAGTCAAATTCAGCAACATTGTTTACCTTTTTGTAATCTTTGTACTTGAAAATGAACAAGTCTCCGAAGCACGCGGACCTGTCATCTCCGCATTTGGCATATTGCAAAAGGTGCGTTCCTCCAAAAAGTGCAATTACCTCATCCTCGCCATCGTTGTCTACATCAAAAGCTGCGACATCTTGCCAAAAATTGACATCGTGATCTTCAAGCTGAAATGCAAATCTAACAACAAAATCCTTGAACTCCTTGCCCCTTTCTATTTGTGTTATTGCGCTTGCAGAGCCCTTGTACAAATCTAAATCGCCAGGGTTTCCCAAAACAACTATGTTACCGATGCGGCCATCTGGAGATCTTATGTTTTCTCCTACCGCAACAGCTTTCCATTCAGGGTTGCTGCCCACATAAAATCCCCTCCCACTTAGCGCGTCGAGCTTGAAGTTGGGCCATACTCTCCTCAAGCTTTCTATTGGCAATGCATCAACTTTTGCGTCAAGATCTTGCAGCAGATTCACGTAAGTCTGCGCAAATATATCACCGGAAGCTCCTGAAGTTTTCAAAAATACCAAATCAGATATTCTATCGGAATCAACATCGCCGACAGACAAATCAGTTTCAGTTGAGGCGTCAGGGAAAAATTTTCCATTCAAGCCGATTGCTGGCTCTAGCCTTCTATTGTAGATTGACAAATCTCCGGGCTCGCCAAGTACAACAATTTCCGGGAATGACGCGCTGATTGGCGGAGACTTATAATCCAATTCTGTAGAAATTGTTTGAAAGCCCTGATTCGCCCTTATTGCTGCAGAATGCGTGCCAGGCGTTTCTGCCCTGTATGCAAATGAAAATATGTTATTCGCTGCAAACAAGCTTTCGACGAAAGAAGCTTTGAAGTTATCTTCGACCTCAAAATCGGCTCTCGTCAACGGAGGAGCTCCGCCGAGTATGTCAGACCTTGTATCACTTAGTGTAGCATCAATCCTGATGCAGGAAAAGTCGCCAGAATCAGCATTTGCTGAAATAAACCTGAAGTTAGGGTCTGCCACGAAACCTATCGTATTTTTCTGCACAAAATATGCAGACCTTGTGCCGAATGCAGAGGCAGAAACATCATAGCCCTTGAACAATGCATCAATGCCAGGCAATGTGTAATTATGCATTGCCAATGAACAATTGCCAGCATCATATGGGGCCTGGCATTCTGTTTCAATCACTGTACCGTCATTGAAATCCCAAGTAACAGAAAGGTTCTCGAAACAATCAGACCTTACATTTGCTGTAAAAACGGCCTGCACTATTTGCGATGATGACCCCAAAGCAATTGCCTGCTCTGAAGTGGGGACTATGAATGTTACCCTTGGAATAGAAATTGTTGGGGGCTTGAAGCAGGGAAGCTCACCTGTGGCTTCTATGCCTTTCTGATACAGCGGCTGTGTCTGGCCTGCCGCATTTGTCATGAAAAGGAAAAATATTATGAAAACTATGGCTCCGACTATAAGTATGGTAAGCCAAAACCCTATTCCTGCTATGGCTCCTTTTCTGTTGATTGATGAGACACTGGAGTTAGCTCTTAACACTAAGGGAGCGCTCACTAAGTCATAAGACACAAGCTGAACTAGTTCAGCTGTGCCCAGAAAATCAAAGATTTTCTTGGGCTTAACACTTCGTTTGTCAAAAGGTCGCACCATTTTATCCTAGCTTAACCCTGCTCTCTGCAAATTTTCCATACTCAACGCATGATATTGCTTCAATGAAATGCGCATTTGAGCTGGTCCTGAATTGATAATTTGAAAGCGGTGCGGAGATTACATCAATCTGCTCAGCAAAAGAAACAGACCAGCGGCAATCAGTCTCCACTGTACACTCTATTTCTGATACAAAAGTTTCGCAAATAGGCGCAGGACTGACTTCAGAGCATTCTAATGCTGTTGAATCCCAGCTGCAGGCTCCGCTTCTTCCGTCAACATAAGCAACTGCAGAACATTTTTCCTGCGTATCTTGATCTTCACAAGGCAATTGCGGGAATGGGTAGCCATCTCTCAACAAACATTCTTCATTGAATCCATATGCTTCTATCTTTAATCTTCCTGAAACACAGCTAGTATCTAATGAATAATCTGGATATAATGTTGTAATTAGGTCTGAGCTTGCTGCGTACATAGCTGTGTAATTGTCAAATTCGGCCTTTGTTGCTGCCGTAAATGCTGCAGTATCATCGCAGGCTTTCTGGAAATCACACTGGTCTTTGGACAAGTCCCAAAGGGCCTCCATGGCAGACTGCCTCAGAGAGTTCTGGGCATAGACTTTTGCTTTTTCTGTCTCAACAAAGCTCGTCACTAAATGCGCTTGCGTGCTCCCTGCTGATATTGTGAAATCAAAAGTGTCCTGATGATACTTGAAGATAAAGAACATTATGCCCAGCAGCACAAATACTGCCACAAAGCCGAGCATTTGGCCTTTCCTTGACACTCTACCCCTTCTGTTCGTTTTTATTTTTCTCATTTTAGAATGCGGCTGAAATATTAGTTGTAGTCAGTGTAACAGCCAGGGAACAGTCTTGGATGAGGGCTCTTCTTGTCAACGTCACGGCAACTCCCTGAAGCTCATTACCAAGCTCGTCTGAATTTTCTTCCAGCGCCAGCTCGTAATTGGCCTTGCCTACTAATATTGGCAGTGTAAGGGTATCTGCAAATTGCAAATCATTCGTAATCGTGGATTCTGGCGGCTCCTCAAAGACTGATGTGACCTGGGTATTGAGATTGCAGGTATTCCTATCGGGGACTATGCCCAATTTTTCATTATCAATAATCCTGCAGGAAACTGCTGCGCCTTCTGGAGTCTGGAATTCTGCTGTTTCGCCGTCAAATTTGCCTTGCGTTTCTGTGTAAAAGCATATTTTTTCATTGTATTCTGCGTGCAGCGGTATGTAAGACGTGCAGCTGAACGGAAATTGGCCCTGCTGAACTTTGCTTATGTTCAAGATTGTAGTACCATTAGGCAAACTGACATTCATTTCCCACCTGCCCTGGCTGAAAGCCTTGTTGAAAATCCGTTCTATCGGGGGAGGAATATCAGACATCTTGTCCAAAATGAAGCTGTCAGCCATGAACTGCGCGATTGTGACATCATCTCTTTCAGTTCTCAATAAATTAGTGAGGGAAGTCTCACAGGCCAGCGCGGCATCTGATGAAACAATAGTGGCGCGTGCAGTAAACTCAAGTTGCGGCACTTTAATTGCAAATATAAAGACTATTATCACAAAGAATATTACAGTGGACAAGATGATTTCTAGCAATAACTCCGCAGCCCCCTTTCTATTCATACGCAAGTTAACGACTGGGTTATCTCTCAACATAGAGTGAGCGCTCGCTTTATGTTTAAGCTTTACACCATAGTAGTTAGTTCTATTCACCATTATTCTTTCAACCTCACTGTCAATATTCCCCTATCTAGATTTCCATCAACATCTACCAGGACATAGAAGCTTCTTGGCGCCTGGCGCCACTGTGAGTTTAATTGATCGGCCGCAGGCACATCGCATCTAGGCAGTGCGCCGCAGCTCCACACTATTTTCTCAAATTTCCCTGTGTCGACAGATTCAAGTTTTGCCCAGGCAACTTCATTAGCAAGGCACGAGCTTTGTATCACAGTCGTTGCATTGAATTTGACCCAGTCTATTATGCCAGAATTTACTTGATGGAATGTCCCGCCTTTTGTATACTGCATCTCCTGGGCAAAACATTGCGGCGAAAATATCATTCTAGATGAAGCAGTATTGAGGCGAGAGGCGTAATCCTGGAAATCCAGCGTGACATCAATGCCGCCAAGGAAAGTGAAGCCCACATAAATTCCAGATAGTGTAAGTATGACTACAAATAAAGTATAGATGATGACTTGCGGCTGCTCAACTCCTTTCCTGTTAACTGGGGTAAGTCTCAAAGTAATGGCTGCTCGGGAACTGGCACTGGGCATTAGAGATTTCTCTTTGTTAGTATTAGTCGTTATTTGTTTCATTATCCCTTCCTTATTACAAGCGGCGGATTCCTTCCCTGCACTTCTGCCTCGCTGCCCTCGTATGCCTTAACCATCTCAATTGCAAACGGAAACTCTGCATACCAGTAGCCGACATTGTCTGCAAAGCCATTCTCTATTCCGAGTGCAGATTTGCTTTTGATTTCCCTTTTGTTGAAACCGATTTCGCTTGCTTGCAACATGAAATTGATTGTTTCTCCTGGAGCTGTGACAAAAATGAATGCTGCGCTTGAAATGCGAAATGCATTGCAGGAAACTCCTGCCAACCCTGCCGCAGCTGCTGCTGCACAAGCAGG
>DATEUM010000044.1:0-4028 GCA_035283085.1 Candidatus Nanoarchaeia archaeon | reverse complement strand
TACTGCCTTTTACTGGGGCTTACCATTCAATTTATTGCAAAGCTCTAACTGAGCTTGCTTTTCTCCTCCATTTTATTTTGTAATAAATTGAATCCATACCGTTTTATAACTTTGTGCCATTTTTAAGAGTTATGTCTCTGGTATCCACTGGTACAACAGTAATAGACAAGCTTCTGGGAGGGGGCTTGGAGCCGGGCGTCATCACGACTATTTTCGGCCCTGCCGGAGCTGGAAAGAGCAATCTCGCGATGCTTGCCGCTGTTGCAACTGCGAACAAGGGCAAGAAAGTTGTTTTCATAGACACTGAAAAATCAATTTCTGTCGAAAGGCTCAAGCAGCTGGAACCGCAGAAATACAAGTTCCTTGCAAAAAATCTCATTGTACTGGAGCCGACCAATTTCGCGGAGCAGAAATCGCATTTCAGGCAATTGCAGGACCTTGCGGATGCTGAAAAGCCTTCTCTCATAGTTGTGGATTCTATGGTCATGCTGTACCGATTGCAGCTGGGATCAGAAGCGCCAATAGAAGTCACAAACAGGGAGATGGCCAACCAGCTGGGAACGCTGTCAGAGATAGCAAGAAAGAGAAACATACCTGTGCTCGTGACAAACCAGGTCTATTCTGACATAAAAACAAGCGAGATAAAGATGGTGGGCGGCGACCTCTTGAAATACTGGAGCAAGTGCATAATCAAGCTGGAAAGAATTGATGGCATTAGGAGGGCAGAGATTTGGAAACATCGCTCCATAAAGGAGCGCGCCGAAGTATTTTTTGACATCAGCGATAAAGGCCTGGTAGAAATGCAGAAACCAAAGAAAAAGTTCAGCTTGTTTTAGACTAGGCTCTCGAGATATTCTATGCTGGAGGGCGCGTCATTTAGTTCTTCAAATTTCTGGCACAAAAGGCCATAGTTGCAAAAGGCCTTGTGCAATTGGCTGCTAACTACTCTTGATATGATAACTTGCCTGTCTTGCGTAGCCCTGATCTCCCTGCCATTAACAGCAAATGCATAACCCTCTGGAATCCTGAACATTTCATCGGGTGCAGCATATTTTGGCGTCTCGGCTAAATTCAGCAACCCTGCCAGATTTTCTGCATAAGCTTTAGCGTTAGACAAGCTTGGTGGATTGTAATCTTCATTGGGCTGCATCCTAAAAACTAATAAGCAACCTAGAACAATAAAAGGATTTGTTTGCTTGCCTATACAATGGGCTTGGACTGTTCAGAACTACGAGGGGAATCCCTTATGGAGGGCAGAGGCTTGGCATTCGTCTTTGGCTCTTCAGGCTTTGCTTGCACTGGGGCTTGAGAGGTTCCACCAGTAGCAGTCATTTGCTTGTCAGGGCAGGTCGGGTTCGGGCACAATGTCCAGGGCCGGGAGGCCTTCTTTATTATTTGTATCAAAGGCGTGCCGCAGCTGTGCTTCTCTGGCAGGAACTTCAGCAGGCCTATTTGAGGCAGGCTCCAAGTTGTCTTGCAGTCTGGATATCTATTGCAAGCCAAAAAACGTTTCCTTGAGGCCTTGGAAATTATGACCTTGAAATCTCCCTCATTGCAGCGCGGGCATTTCATCAAAACTGTCGCTGTGCGATACGCTTCGGAAACCGCTTTTGTAAGCTCGCTGCCTATTTCATTGCTGTGCAGGTTAAACTGATTCAAAAGGTTGGCAAGAATTTTCTTTGCATCGTGAAAAACCAGCTCTTTTTTCTTCTCCCTTCTCTCGATGAGCTCCATGTCCTTCTCAAAGTTCCTCGTCAGCTTTTCTGAAAGTATGTCTGGAGCGTACTTGCTGAATACCTGCACGAGCTGCAGGCCGAGCTCTGTTACTTGTATGCTCGTCCCGGAAGTATAGCCTCTGGCTGCCAGGGTGTCAATAATCTGGGCCCTTGTGCTTTTTGTCCCGAGCTTTCTTTTTTCAAGCTCTTTTATTATGGAGGCGGGAGTGTACCTTTTGGGCGGCGCGGTTTTTTTGTCGTATAAATTGGACTTCTGCTTCAGCTTGTCGTTGATTAGCAACTTTGGAAGTATAATTTCCTTCTTGTCTAAGTAAGGCTTGTAAAATTCTCTCCAGCCATCCTCGACATACTTGCTGCCGCTATAGTGAAAACCTTCGCCAGAAACATCAAAGACAACTTTGACGGATTCGCGCAATGCTTCGGCAGCAAAAACTGCAAGGAATCTCCTTACTATTAAATCGTAGAGTTTCCGCTGCCTTTCGTCTAAAGAGTCTGGGAGCTCTCCTGTTGGATAAATGGCTGGATGCGCAGGGTCTGATTTGGCGCCTTCCCTTGGCTTCAGGGGCTTGCCGAGAAGCTTTCCTGCCAGCTCTTTATATTGTGCCTGCTTGCCAATGTTTGAAATAAGTTTCTTGTAGTTTATAGTTGGCGGAAGCTTCTGCGATGAAGTTCGCGGATATGATATCAGAGCTTTTGTATACAAGTCCTGCGCTATTTGCTGCGTCACTTTAGGGCTGGCGTGAAAATTGCGCCAGGCTTCCATTTGCAAACTGGTCAAATCAAAGGGCGCTGGCGGCTGCACCTTTTCCTCTGTTGTTTTGATATCTACAACTTTGGCATCCTTGTCTTTAATTTTCCCGAAGATTTTTTTGGCTTCAGCCTCATCTGAGAAATCTCCCTTGTCATGAAAGGCTTCGAGTTCCGGCTTTGTCTGCGTTTTAATTGAAATTTGCCAGTAGGGCTTTGCAATAAAGTTCTTAATTTCCAATTCCCGTTTTGCAAGCAATGCGAGTGAGGGCCCCTGGACTCTTCCGATGGACAAAATCTTTCTGAACTTTGATACTTTCAACAAGGCCTGCATGGCCGCTTGGCTGAGATTTATGCCCCATATCCAATCAAGATAATGCCGGGCTTCTCCGGCTTCTGCCTGGCCCCATGCGAGGCTTGGGAGAATATTGTCATAAGCTTCCCTCAAGTCGCTTGCTGTAAGAGTTGAGAACTTCATTCGCTTGGCGTCGTCCTTTTTGCACAAAAATCGTAAAATGTTAAGTCCAATGACCTCTCCTTCATTGTCGTAGTCTGTAGCTATAATGAATTTGTCAGCTTTTTTTGCCAGTTTCTCTATGTTATCAGCATAAGCTTTGGAAAAGTCTGCCTTTTTGTTTGTCAAATAAAGCGGCTTCCATTCCAAATCAAAAATGGGATACTTCCTTGCCTTTTCTTTTGGTGCCAGACCGAAAAGGTGGCCGACTGCGGGCGCCACAACTAATTCATCGCCATTAACTGAAGTCTCGTAATAGCGGACTTTGCCAACTTTTTTTTCGGAAACTTTCTTGCCTAAAGCATAGGCTATTTTCTCCGCAGCAGCAGGCTTCTCAGCTACAATCAGGGTGTAACTCATATCTCTGTGTCCAGTAATAGGTTTAAAAATTCTCTTCATATCTCGATTATCTTTCCGTGCCTTCCCACAGATATGACTTTCGTGTTGCCAATGTCTTCTTCCAGGCCCTCTGTCTCGTGTATGTGGCTTGACAAATGCATGTCTGGTTGCAATGCATCGATGGCCCATTTGGCCCCCTTGCTGCCCGGAAATCCGCTCAATCTTTCTATCAGAGTATCGTGCGGATGCACGTGTGTGAACATTATCTTCTTCCTGGCGTTTTCAATCTTGGAGAAACCTTCTTTCAGCATCCTGTAAATTTCATCCTCTGGCAGCTGGAAAATTCCTATGTTTGCGGCGCCGCAGCCGAATATGCCCACGTCCCCGAACTTCATACCATAACCGTGCAAATTTATGGCCCCATATTTGTGCATCAGGAATTCTGCCAGGGACGGGTCTTCATGATTGCCTGGCAGCAGCGCTATTTTGAGCCCTTTGTCCTTGAAAGCCTTGAAAACGCCAGGCGTATGGACCCCGCCGAAAGTGAAATCGCCGTTAAATACAACTAGGTCTACCTTCTCCTTGACAGCAGTATCAACGAGTTTCTTTGCCTGTGTCAAGTCACCGTGCAAACATCCAACAGTCAGTATTTTCATATTGTTTACTGTAAAATACAATTTAAAAGCATATTG
>DATEUM010000043.1:0-6740 GCA_035283085.1 Candidatus Nanoarchaeia archaeon | reverse complement strand
GACGGGAGATTATCGCCGCTCTGCTGCAAGCCGTAGTTCTTCCAGTCGACAGCACCTGTGGATTTTGTCAAGGCACATGCTCCCTGCTGGTACAACAGAGGAACTCTATTGGCAAACCTGAATAATTTTACAGTCTGGTCTGCCGGCAATCCGCTCTTCTCGCTGCCATAACCAACTGCAACTTCTATCAAAAATGGATTGCCCCTGTATACCGAAGGCGTTCTTGTAACTGCAAATGCAAAATCAAGGTCGTATTCCGCTTCCAGGCTTTTTTTCAGCAATTCTGCCCCAATAGGAACAAGGCATGTTGTAGTGGGCGACATAACTTTGGCGCCGTGCATCGCCTTGATTAATCTATCAGCCTGCTCTATAGTCAAGAATTTTGGGCCTATCTTGGGATCAAGGCCCGCGATTTTCAGTATCTCATCAGCAGTTCCGCTCCCTACCTTGTCAAATTCTGTAATAAGGAATGTTTTCAACGCCCGAGCTGCAGTTTCTTTCAGCATTCTCTGCAGCAAACCGAGTTCTATGCCATGCGGGTGAGGCTTGATTTCTTCAGGCTCCCTTGGCAAATTATCTGTGACTCTGGCAAATTTGAATTTCTCTCCTGCAGGGTCGACAAAAGTTATGGATGCGTGAGGGTTCACGATAGCAGTTTCTTTGATGTATTCTATTACGGAGGCCTTTTTCTCAGCATATTTTGCTTCCATCTCTATTTCCACTCTTGTGCCTGATTCTTTTTTCCAGTCAATGGTTGTCTGCGAGGATATTTCAGGATTGTTTGACTTGACGTCTATTTTCAGTTCCAGGACATTGGCCTGCTTGTCCTTTTTTGTTTTGGAAATAACGCGCGCAGGCTTTCCTGAAGTGAGCTGGCCGTACAATACTGCCGCCGATATGCCAATGCCCTGCTGCCCGCGACTCTGCCTGCCGCCAAAAGACCTGAACTTGCTGCCATACAACAATTTACCGAAGGCGCCTGCCACATGCTCCTTAGGAATGCCGGGGCCATTGTCCTCAACTGTCATCTTGAACCTTGTTTCGCCAAGTTTTTGTATCTGAACAAAAATATCAGGCAATACTTTTCCCGTCTCGCAAGCATCCAATGAATTGTCAACAGCTTCCTTAACAGAAGTCAATAAAGCGCGGATAGGATTGTCAAAGCCCAATAAATGCCTGTTTTTCTCGAAAAATTCGGCTACTGATATGGCTCTCAAGTCGTTTTCCTTTTTTGCATCTTTCGGGTCAGCCATTTTTCTCCAAAAATCTGTACACGCTCGAATGTTTTGAGCCTGTTAAAAGCATTTCTATGGCTTTGTGTGCTTTTGTTATTGTATCGGCGTGTGAAATTATGCCAACAGTCTTTCCGTAAACTGATATGAAACTGCCAGTTGAATTTTCAATTGTGCGGCGCATTTTTCCGCCAGTTCCTATGATTACTCCCTTTACCCTTTTCAAGCCGCGCGGCCTGACATATTCTTCCAGTCTTATCAGCTCGAAAGCCATATCGTCCTTGAAAAGTTCCTTAGTAATGTCAGGGTTGAATCCCCTGCCTATTGCTTCAACAGCATTGCGGGCAACCCAAAGCTCCAAAGCATCATCTGCCTTGATATGGACAAGGCCTTCCTTGGATATTTTAAGTTTGATGTGCCCTCTTTTTTCTATGTCTTTCTTCACTTTCCCTTTTGTACCTATCAGCACTGCAATCCTTGCCTTAGGTATCAGAATTTCTTCTTCAAACATCTTACAGTTCTTCTTTGAGCAGGGTCTTTAGATAGCCCCTGCTTCTAAGCCAGTTGGCCTGGTTCCCCTTGTAAACATAAACTATGTCGCCTTTAGCATCGCCTTCGACTTCCCAAGGCTCTACTATGACAACATCGTCTGGCCTGACCCACAAAGCTCTCCTGAGATGGCCCGGCACCCTGCAAATCCTTGTCTTTCCGTCAGAACATATTATCCTTGATTTGCCAAAACCCAGCCTTGTCTCAACAATTCCGAGGACTTCGCGGCCCTGGGGAAGCTTTACCCTAGTGATTTCCTGCGGCTCTTCTCCCTGGCCCTTTTGTCTTCTTCCCCTGTTGTTTTGCGGTCGCCTATACATATGAAAGAACTTTCCAACAGACTATAAAAGCCTTCCCTTTAAAAACCGACCTGCGTCGCCCCTGTTGTCTATTTTTAGTGTCTTATACAGCTGTTCTACGTTCCTTCTGCAGGCTACATCGTGGCCTCTGAAGCCTCCGCCGAAGCTCTTTGGTATGTGCAGAAGCTCGTGGATGAGAACTTTGGCTTTTTCCTCTTCTTCCAATTTGTCAAACCTATGCGATATGACTTCAATGATATAGTGTGCCCTTGTCCCGAGTGCTAGCTGCCATATTTTCCCAAGAGCATAACAGCGCGCAACAGCATTTGAAGTCGAACCATGGCTGCGTATGCATTTCAGCCTGTATTTGTCGACGTGGTGCATCTGCAGGGAGTCAATAATTCTTGCCAGCGTCGCCCTTATGTCAGGAGCATCCTCATATTTCATGCCAAAACTAAACAACTGAAAGTTAAAACTCTTTAGGAAATCCCTTAACATGAAGCCAAGCAGAAATATGAGCAGCCACAAATCTGAGACTTAACCTTTAGTTGTCCCAGTTATCTCAACGTTGTTTTGCAAGTATTGTGAGCTTGAACTTAGGCCTGCTTTTGGTTTTTTCCCAGCTGTAAGCTTTGGCGGACACTTTAACATACAAATTAAACTTTCGTTTTAGCTGGCTGACTGCGTGGTTCATGGTTTCCTTGTCTATGAAATAAACA
The DNA here is from genome assembly GCA_035283085.1 of Candidatus Nanoarchaeia archaeon. GTDB lineage: Archaea > Nanobdellota > Nanobdellia > UBA10117 > UBA10117 > DATEUM01. The sequence goes on along the minus strand of DATEUM010000043.1, from coordinate 3,941 downwards.
TCTGCGCCGTTCCTCAGCTCTTCCATTTTCAAAATGTTGTTTGCATATTCCTTGAGGACATTTAAGGCCATTGAAACAAAGCGATGCACGTCTTTTTCTGTGCGCAGCTGCAAGATGCCCTCGTGGACTTCCCTTCTTCTCTTTGAATCGTCATCACACAAGCGATCAGAAAAATAAAGCCCGATGGCTTTTGCAACAGAAAAGCGCTGGCCTGCAACGTCAAGGTTTATCTGTATGCTGCCCTCTTTACCTTCCTGCAAAATTTCTATGTCTTCGAGCTCGACTTCAGCAGGCAGCTTTAATTTTTCCACTATTGCCTGAACGAGGAAAGATTCGTGGTCTTCTGAAGCTTTTATCCAGAATCCCTTTACCCTGATAGAATCGCAGATTGGGCATGCCTGAAGTATTATCGATTTTGGTACTTCTATTTCGACGGTCTTGAAATAGCAGTCAACACAGACTTTGTCGACAAACTTGCCTTTCTCCTTGCCGCAGACAGGGCAAAACTTAGCCTTGATTCCCATTATAACGAAACCTAAAAATAACGGATTAAAAGGATATCCCTAACCAAAATTACATCAAATCTTCAAGTTTTCTTACCACGGGGAATAGGAATACCAAAAGACCCAGCCACATTATGACTGCGGAAAGGAGCCACGTCAGCAACAAGGGCTGCAAGCCTGTTGTAGCCAGCAATGCGCCAAGGCTGATTATCAGGCTTCCAATAAATGTGAGCAATATTTCGTGGCCGAAGAACCTTACTTTAGCCTCTCGGCTGGCTCTGGGAGCAGCAGCTGCTTTCCTTCTTTTGGCTCTTCGCCTTGCCATTAGACCACTAAAAGAAACGGCATTAAAAGGCTGTGCCACATCTGCAGAGTTAAAACTCTGCATTGACTGGGATAAACCTTAAGGAAATGGCCATCCAGGATTTTGCCTTAACTTCTGCGAAAGCTCCACGTTAAGAGATTCCCCAGTAGAAATCAGTATTCTGAAAGCTTCTTTATCCTTTTTAGCATATTAGGGTGGGTAGAGAAAGCTTCCATCAATTTGTCGCCGAAGCCGAGTTTCAAGTGCTTTTCTTTGAACTGGTTCAATTCGTGCTCGTCTATGTGGCCTGACTTGTCCAAGTCCAGTTGCTGCAGCTCCATAATTTCATGATGCGCCCTGCTGATATCATTTGCAAAGAATGCCTTGACGCCTTCGACTTGCTTGATTGCCTGTTTTGGCATCCGGGCAGAGCTATAGACAAGCTTGTACAAAGCCGAGGCTAAGTCGTGCGGCTTACGTCCTAATTGTACGGAGCCCGCATCTGCATAGTATTCCCTGATTCGGGAGGCATACATAACAAGGAAATTTGTTATGAAATATATTACGAAAGCAAAGATTCCAAGTATTGCCAAACTCCCCCTGTCATCCCTGGAAAACATCGTGCTCCAGGCCAAATACCATGCGATTAACGGGATTACGGAAATTATTGTCATGAACACTACATCCCTGTTCTTTAAGTGAGATATCTCATGGCCCAAAACTGCCTCGAGTTCTTTCTTGCTCATCAACTTCAGAATTCCTTGTGTTACACAAACCCTTCCGTCAGATTTCCATCTGCCGAATGCGAATGCATTCGCTACCGGGCTTGCTGAAATACCGATGCGAGGTTTTGGCAAGCCTGCTTTTTTGGCTAGATTTTCTATAGTTTGATGCAGTTCGGGCTCTTCTTTTTCCGTAACATACTTCACTTTCATAGACCATCCCACTATGCTCGGCCCTATGAGAAATTGGAAAACTGTTATTCCTATCGCCATTAATCCGAAGAAAAGGAAATTTCCAATTCCGAGGAAAAATCCAACAACTGTAATGAGTGCATAAACAATACCGAAGAGTATTGTAGTAAGCAAGAACATTCTCAGCTTCAGCCACCAGGTCTTCGGAGCTACCATTCAAGTTAAACCTTATAAATTAAGTTTAAAATCCTTTCCCGTGCAAGCCGGTGTCGCATAGCCTGGTAGTGCGACGGTCTCGAAAACCGTTTCCGCAAGGAGTTGTAGGTTCAAATCCTGCCGCCGGCGCTAACCTTTTATTCTGCATTCTAGAAGTATTGATGGCTACATTACAATGGCATATGAGATTGTTGCTGGCAGGTCACCTTCACAGAGAGAGAAGCTGGGACTGACTGGCACTGTACTGCTGGGAAAGAATTACGTCAAGTTTGACACTGCTGTCAGCCTTGCAAATCCTGTTTATCTTGATGTGGCTTCGCCGCACGTAATTTTAGTTTCTGGCAAACGCGGATCCGGAAAATCTTATACTCTCAGCGCGATTGCTGAGGGAATTGTTGACCTGCCTCTTGACATATCTGGAAACATTGCAGCTTTGATTTTTGATACGATGGGAATTTTCTGGACTATGAAATATCCCAATTACAGGGATGACGCGTTGCTGAGAAACTGGAATCTAATTCCAAAAGCATATGCTCCCGTAGTGTATGCGCCATTTGGCCTCTTTGAGGATTACCAGAAAAGCGGGGTTCCTGTAGATGTTCCCTTTGCCATCCGGCCGAGCGAGGTATCTGCTGAAAGCTGGTCTATAATTTTCAATTTGGACATAATATCTGGCGAGGGAACTCTGATAGAAAGGGCACTCGATGCAGTTGCTGAAGAATACGGGGACGAATTTGACATGGATGATATTCTAACAGCAGTGGAAAAAGACAAAAAGTCCTCTGATAAAGAAAAGAATGTTGTTGGAAACAGGTTATCATCGGCAAAAAAGTGGGGCCTTTTCAGCTCCAAAGGCACTTCCATCTTAGATTTATTCAGGGGCGGCACTACGACAATATTGGATTTGTCAGGCTATCATCAGATAGAGGGCGGCGAGCGCGTAAAAGAACTTGTTATCGCACTTGTATCAAGAAAAATTTTCGAGCAGAGGGTTGCTGCAAGAAAAGTCGAGGAAATTAAACTAATATCCGAAGGCGGTTTCCTCATGGGCGCAGAAGCTGCGATTGCTGAGGAAAAAGCTCCTTTAGTCTGGATTTTTATAGATGAGGCACACGAATTCCTGCCGAGAGAACCAGAGAAAACACTTGCAACGGGCCCATTATTGCAATTGCTGAGAGAAGGCAGGCAGCCAGGAATCTCATTAGTTTTGGCAACGCAGCAGCCAGGAAAGATACACACAGATGTAATGACACAATCAGACATTGTTTTATCACACAGGGTAACTGCAAAGATTGATGTTGAGGCACTCAACATGATAGCCGCTACATATCTTACACAGGCCATTCAGCGGTATATTGACGAGCTTCCTGCAGAGAAAGGAACTGCAATTCTCCTTGATGACAAACTGGAAAAGATATATGCGATGCAGGTCAGGCCAAAAATGAGCTGGCACGGCGGCGAAGACCCTTCAGCCATAAGGACAGCATTGAGGTCTTACGGCCTAACGACTTAGGAAACTCTCTCAAGGCATGACAGATAACACTTTGACAAATTTTAGTTAGCAGAGGAAACATATGCTCCCCTGAACAAATCCTTTTATTACTATACTCAGACACAACTGCATGCTGAATATGCCAGTTGATACTATTATTGCCAAGATAAGGGAAGAGACAGGCCTTTCTGCCGACGAGATAGGGAAGCAGATTAAGGCAAAAATAAAGGAACTGCAGGGCCTTGTTTCTGAGGAAGGCGCCGCCTTTATTGTGGCATCAGAATTGGGAGTGCATTTGCTGAGAGAAAGTTCCTTGGGAAAGCCTGTTGACATCAAAAATCTCGTTTCTGGCATGAAAAATATTGACATTTCCGGAAAAATTAAGGCTGCTTATCCTGTAAAATCATTTGTAAAAGGTACTGAGACTAGGGAAGTTGCTTCTCTTCTAATTGAGGATTCCACAGGGGACACAAGAGTTGTGTTCTGGGATGACAAGCCAGCCCTTGTCAGGG
>DATEUM010000042.1:0-8333 GCA_035283085.1 Candidatus Nanoarchaeia archaeon | reverse complement strand
CAGAACAGGAACGCCAAAGCCCTCGTAATGTGATGGAAATGTAAAAACATCCAGGGAATTGTAGAACTCTGGCAGATCGTCTTCAGAAACAAAGCCCACAAATTCTACATTTGGTAAGCCTTCAGCAAGTTTCCTGAGATTTTCCTGCTGCGGCCCCGTTCCAGCTATCTTAACTTTTACAGAATTTCCCAAAAGTTTTGCAGCTTCTATTAGAAGTTCAACGTTTTTCCTTTTCCCAAGACCGCCAACATATCCTACTGTAAAGATTTTGTTCTTTTCCCTTTTCACTGGCCTAAAGACTTTCCCGTCAACGCCCCAATAAATAACTGAAACCTTGCTTTCTGGAATGTTTAGCATATCAATCAGGTCTTTTTTGCTGTGCTCTGATACAGTAATTATGTGCTTCGCTCTTTTTGCAATGTTGTGCATGAGTTTCAGGTAAATTGTTGACAGCCAGTGCCGCTCATTACGCTTGTAAATTATGGTATCATGTAACGTCACAATAGAATTTTTCTTGAACAGCAGAGGCCAGCAAAGTTCTGGCAAAAAATAATGATATAAATCTGCAGATGCGAATAGGGTTTTGAAGAAACATTTCAGAGAGGAGCCTTCTATCTTCGTAACTTCGAGCTCTAATTTTGCTATATAACCTGCAATATGGCCAGCCATCTTATAGACGCCCTGGCCTGAATTCCTGTCAAAACTCTTGCTTATCAACGCAACTCGCATTTTTTACAATACCCGAGATAGTCTTAAATATCTTTTACTGAGTTCCAATTTAATTATGATTAAAACCGCTGTTGTTTTGGTCGGTGGCGAGGCCACTAGACTCAAGCCATTGACTGAAGGAACGCCAAAAGCACTGGTTGAGGTTGGCGGCAAGCCGCTGCTTTACTGGATTGTAACGTGGCTGAAAAAGCATGGCATAGAGCATTTAGTTTTGGCGGTCGCAGACAAGAGAAAATACCTCGAAGAATTCATGCAGCAGAATAATAATTTTGGCCTGAAAATTGACTACAGCGAAAATCCGCAGGATAGCGGCACTGCAGGGGCATTCAAGCTTGCTATCGACAAGTTTGTCAAAGGAGACCATTTCTTGGCTATGAATGGTGACGAGCTGACAAATTTCGACCTGACAAAAATGATGGACCATCATCTTTTGCTTAAACCAAAAGTAACAATGGCATTGGCGCCATTCCACTGCCGCTTCAGTGTTGTCAATATGCGCTATGACAGCAAGATCGTCGGCTTTGACTATGGACCAAAGCTGTCAAACATACCGATAAGCATAGGCATCTATATTTTCAATCGCGACGTTGTTGATGAAATACCGGGTAAAGGTTCCATAGAGGACTTGATGTTTTCAAAACTGGCAAGGGATGGCCACATGCACGGGCACATGCTGGCCAATAATGAGGAATGGGCCACTGTCAATACGGTGAAAGAGCTGAAAGAAGCAGAAGAGAGACTAAAATCTTGGAAATTTGACAGTTAATTACAAGAGGCGCATGTTTTTATCAACCTTGCTATTTTCAATCAAGTACTTGAAATTTTTGCCAGCCCAGAATTCTTTCTTGCCTGTTTTAGGGTTGAAGCTCTCTTCAGTAAGGCCGTATGCTTTGTATGCTTCATATAATTCTTTTGCGCCCTTTTCAATAGTCCACTTCGGTTTGAAGCCTAGTACCTGCTCTATTTTACTATTGCTGACTTTATACGAACGCCAGTCCTTGGGCGCATTAGGCGCATATTCTATGGCTGCGTTTGGAACCGTTGCTTTGGCAATTTCAGCCACGTCTTTGATAAGCATATTTTGCGCACCAGCCGTAAATATTTCGCCCGAAACCAATTCTTTGTCAGCTTCCATAGCCAATATGTAAGCAAGCGATAAGTCTTCTACGTGCACCAATGGTCTCCATGAAGTTCCGTCGCTCAAGTACATGTTGACTTTTCCAGTAGTGAAGGCCCAGCCTACTAGATTATTTAGAACCATATCAAATCGCATTCTTGGAGAGACGCCATAGCAAGTGGCATTTCGCATGCATGTTACTGTAAAATCTTCAGAGCTCATCTTTTGCAGCGCGCTCTCTGCCTTGAGTTTTGAAAAGCCGTAAGGAGTTATGGGTGCAGGGATGCTGTTTTCGTTAATCAACTTGTCGCCGTTGACACCGTACACCGAACAAGAAGATGCGAAAATGAATCTTTCAACTCCTGCACGTTTAGCAGCAATTGCCATTTGCATAGCACCAAGATAGTTTATGTCCTCCACAACATCGTAGTGCACCAAATCGCAGGCATAATCGTTAGGCAAGGCAGCAAAGTGCATCACGGTATCAATGCCCTTCATATCATCAACAGTTACGTCCCTGATGTCTTTTACAATTTGCTCAATTTTTTGCACAGACCCATAAACATCTTTTCTTCCAAAAGGTTCGGCGTGGAAATATCCTATGTCGTAGCCAATAACTTCGTGGCCTGCCTTCAGGAGCTCGTGAGTAGTAATGTTTCCAATGTAACCTTTGCTTCCAGTTACCAAAACTCTGCTCATTGTAATTCCTCCAACGCAGTCTTGTCGACAACAGTAAATTTCGGCAGTGCGAATATCATTTTTCCGCCCCTTTGCAAATATTCAGCTTCCTGCTTTACCATTTCTTTCTTGAACTGGTATGGCAGGACGAATAAATAGTCTGGCTGCTCTTTCCTGTATTCTTCAAGAGGCTTGATTTGTATGCCTGTTCCTACTATGTACTTGCCAAACTTGTCAGGATTCTTGTCAGTTGCAGCTTTTATCAGCTTGTTATCGATGCCAGCGTACTGCAATACAACAAGACCGCGGGTTGAAGCGCCAAAAATGTAAATGGATTTGCCATTTGCCACCTCCTGTTCCAGGAAAGTTCTCAAGTCGTCCCTCACAGTTTTTATCTTCGTGGCAAACTCATCATAGACTTCCTTTTTGTCCATGCCCATTCTGCTTTCCTGCTCGCGCATTTCGTCTAGTCTTTTTTCCGCGCCTTCCCTGGCGTTGACATTCCCATCCTTGTGCCTGATATAAATCCTGAAACTGCCTCCGTTTACATCATTGGTTTCAACGTCAAATGCCTCCAAGTCGTGCCTTTTCAGGAGGCTTTCAAGTGACAAGAGCGAGTAGTACTCCAGATGTTCATGGCTTATGTTGTCAAACGTCAAGTCCTTGAGCATAAGGCCCAAGTAATTCATCTGTATCATGAACAGCCCATCAGGGTGCATGACTTGCTTTACATCAGAAACGAACTTGTTTGGGTCTTCCAAGTCGTAGAACATCGCAATAGCAGTTATTACTTTGGCCTTCTCGTAACCAAACTCGTTCCTAAATGCGTCATAATTGAAGTAATCTGGTATTATTTTGTCATTTCCCTCTATGCCCAGCTCCCATAAATTAGAAGGTTCGAAGCCTACTTTAACGACACCAGGCCCGTAGTGTCTCAGAGTTGTGCCGTCATTGGATCCTATGTCAATAACAATGTCGCCCAGCTGTAATTTTACAGATTTCTCCGCACTTTTTACGACATCCTCGAGCGCCTTTACCATTGTGGAGCTGATGCCGGACTTGTACCAGTATTTCCTGTACATCGCGTCCTGGTCGAAAGTGTGCTTCATCTGCAGCAAGCCGCAGCCGCCAGATTCCTTGTTGCACAAGACTAGATCCAGCGGCCCTTTAGGATAGTCTTTTCCAGGGTCATCTGGGAAGTTAGTCACGTATTGCTCGCCTAAAGAGAAAATAGGTGCAAGGTTTTCGTTTCCACAAACTCTGCAGTCCTTTCTTTCCGTATAATTGCCCATTTTAAGTGACAAGTGTGTAATAATCTTTTAAGACTTTCTTCATTTCTGCATCCCAATTGTATGTTTTTTCCACAGCTTTTCTTGAATTATGACCATAAGTTTTTAATAGGGACGGCTTTGAGAGCAATTTTCTTATCGCAGCAGCCAAGCTTCCCGCATCATTAGGTATGTAAGCCAAGCCGCAATTTTCCGGCAGGACAAACTGTGTCAAATGTTTCATGTCACTCGTAACAATAGTCAAACCACAAGCCATGTACTCAAACAATTTGGTAGGAATCGCGACTTCGCAAACATATGAGCCGCGCATGTGCGTTATCAAGCCTATGTCGCACATAGCTATGAGTTTTGGTATCTCGTCCAAGCTTTCCGGCTTAAGCTCGACAAAGTTTTTCTCCAGCTTGTAATCAGAAATCTTTTGTTTAATGGAGTTCCAATAAGCCACATCCCTGACAACAGGGGAAACAGCGAATTTCACGTTAGGGAATTCCTCGATGATTTCTTTCATGGCTTCAGGAACAATGTGTATGCCATAGTAAGGCACGATCGAGCCGGAGTATAGCAGGGTTATGTCCTTGTTTCTCAGGCCGTATTTTTTCCTTAACAAAGCCCCGTCTTTGGAGTGCAAATTAAACCTATTTTCGTCTACAGTATTCCAAGTAAAGTCAAATTTCTTTTCACTCACTTTATGCCTCGCTGCCAGTATGTCTGTCTGCTCCTGCCCCTGCGTTATGACAAAGTCGGAATTTTTAATCAGAAAACCTTCAAGTTTGTAGAAGATTTTAGCCAGGACTTTGTACAAAGCCGATGTCTTCGCCTTTTCCTCACCAGACCAGGGGTCCTGGTAATCAAAAATTACTTTTTGCTTTAGTCCAAAGAGTTTTTTTGCCATAATTGTAGCAAAGGAGCCTGTGTGCCTGTATGCATGTATCAAATCTATATTATTTTCTTTTGCAACTTTTGCTATTAGGTTGATGTAAAAAGGATATGCCAGCAAATGCAGCCTTGCAGCCCAAAGCTTCTTGCCCTTTAATTTGTTAAAAAAGCCCGTTAACTTTTTGCTGGTATGTATTTTCATGCTTGTGCCTTTGTAATAGGATTCGTAAGGCGTGATATCCTCCATGGCAATCTTGTGCGCTTCAACATTTGGCTGTTTGGACTGCCAATTGGCTATCTTGAAAGTCCTTATGCCACCAAACACATGTAAAATTCTCATTTTGTAAGATAATCCACTATAATCCCTGCCGAATCCCCATTCCCATAGGGGTTTTGGAAATCCTTGACTTTAAGGCCAGATTCTATTTGATTTATTGCCCCGAGAGCTTTCTCAGAGTGCAAATCTGTCAAGAAGTTCAATCCCGTGCTCAGGCCCTCAATCCTTTCAGTTCTTCTTCTGAGAAGTATGCAAGGTTTTCTTAATGACAGGCTTTCCTCCTGTATCGAGCCGCCATCAGTGATAATGTATTTGCAGTTCGCAAGCAAATGGATGAAATCAATATATGATATGAGTGGCCATAACTCTATATTCTGTTTCTGTAATTTTTCCCAAAGGCCAAATTTTATCAGCTGCTGTTTCGTGTTGTCGTGAATCGGCCAGATAACATTTCTTTCGACCGATGCTATTATGCCAACAATTTTTACCAATCTTTCCTTTGACTTTATGTTCTCGTGCCTGTGTATATTGACAACAACGTAACCCTTTGCTTTAGGTTTGGTTTTATTTAATTTCAGGCAAATTTTAACAGAATCAACAATTGTGTTGCCCGCCTTTACTATTTCACCTTTTCTTCCCTCATTTCTTAGCGTGCTTTCTGTCAAATCCGAAACTGCCAGCAATACAGAGGAAAAACTGTCGCAGATTTGCCTTGATATCTCTTCAGGAAAGGGTTCCAGCAGGGAGCCAGACCTTAGGCCTGCTTCCAGGTGCACGCCTTTGCAGCCCGCCAGTTTGGAAGCGACGGCTGCTGCTGATGCAGACATTGTATCGCCATGGTATATGACATATTTTGGCTTGAGCTTTCTTAGCGCAGAAATTATTTTCGGCACCAAAGACATGCCCCAAAAAATTGCCTTATGCGTCTTGACCATAAACCTAGAAGATAACTTGGGCGGTTCGTACAAGACAACATCTGGTTTTTTCAGCTTGAAATCCTCCAATAATTCGCCAAGAGAATGCTGCCCTGTATGTATGAAACTGTAAGGTATTTTTCTTTTGTCTAGCTCTTTCATGACAGGCATGGTCTTAATCAATTCCGCTTTCGTGCCCAAAACTATAGCAATCATGCTTCGCAGAGGTGGAAAAGTGTTTTAAAACTTAGCCAGCCTGCTTGGATATGAAGGTATTTCTGAATATTGGCAAGCACCCGATTTATGCAGAATTGCTCGAATTTCCGCCAGAAGATGTAGAGTATATAGCGCCTATAGAAACTGAAGATAAACCGGAACATTACGGCAAGCTGAACAATTTCAAGAGGAAAGCCCTGATGGCCTTGGCTGCTATCCTGCGGCTGCCCAGGATGATGAGGCTTAACACAAATGCTGATTTGGTGCACACAACCAGAGGAATATTGGTGCTGAACAAAAAGCCCTGGGTCATTGATGTAGAGCACGCCGGCTCTTTTGTCAGCTTCAATTACAAGCAATTGAAATCACTAATTACTAGCAAGATTATAAGGAAATCTCTATCCTCAAAATACTGCAAAAAGATACTTCCACACTCAAATTTCTCCAAACTGTCGATAGAAAAATCAATGGATTGCAGCAAGTTTAGCGATAAAATCGAAGTTGTATACCCTGCGATAAGGCCTTGCAATCTAAAAAAAGAAAAGAGCAAGAGCTTCAGGATGTCATTTCACGGCCACCATTTTCTTGACAAAGGAGGCCTTGAGGTATTGCAGGCTTATGAACAATTAAAGAAAAGGCATAATGTAAAGCTGACAGTCAAGACTGACAATGTTCCGCAAGAGCTGGTTGCCAAATATGCTGATGTCAAGTGGATAATAAACAAAAGGCTTCCCAGAGACGAGCTTTTCAAGGAATTGTATGTAAACTCTGCTGTTTTTGTGCTTCCTTCATACATAGACACTTTTGGTTTTGCAGTTTTGGAGGCCATGTCTGCTGGAACTCCTGTACTAACTACGGATATTGCAGCTTTTCCAGAATTAGTGACAGATGGAAAAACAGGCTTCCTTATAAAATCAAACCTGTCCTGCTGGAATTCTGATGGTATGTTTTCTTACGATAAGGATTTCAAGAAGAAATTGCTGGCTGACAAGCCTGAAATAGTCAGCCAATTGGTCGAAAAGTTGTCTTCGCTCATTGAAAATCCAAAACTAAAGGAAAAGTTAGGAAAGAATGCTAGAAAAGAAATAGAAGAAGGGAAATTTTCTATCAAAGCTAGGAATCAGAAATTGAAAAAGATTTATGAGCAAGCCCTAGACAAACCAAATCAGGCTGGCAAAGCTCAGCTCCATTAAAATCATAAACAAAACAATCTGTTTTTCACTAAACTTGCCGGAACGCATCCATATGTGTGGCAGGGAATAGATTTTCTTGTAATGTGACTGTACCTTGCCCTCTTTGTTCAGAAAGCCGACTGTAGTGTTTGGCATTCTGATGCCTCCCTTTAATTTCAGGCACAATTCGATGAAAAATGGTATTGATACTATCAGCGCCGCTTTTTCCATGTTGCCCAGCACAGCTATTGATACCAGTGATGCGCCGAGCAGATATTGTATGGAATCTCCTGGCAACAGCTTTGCAGGATATTTGTTGAAATAAAGCATGCCGACCAGCGCGCCAAAAGTTGAAAATGCAATCAGTGCCGCGACTGCAGAATTTGCAACAAAGTAGGCGTAGAGGCCCAGCATCAGCATATACACAGATCCTAACGAAGCTTCCATGCCGTTTAGGCCTCCTAGCAAATTTACCATGTTTGCAGCACCGACTACGCCTATCGGTATCAGAATTAGCGGATAGAGCATGCCAAAGTTTATTTCCCCGATAAAAGGGAATCCCATGGTTGTCGTGCCGGCAGCTATGACCATTAAAGGAATTGCAGCAGGCAATGTAAGAATAACTTTTTGCAATTTTCTAAGTCCGCCACTTCTATTGTCGCCATCTGCAGACTTTACCTTATTATGAAGCAAATCGTCTAGAAAGCCTATGAAAGTTATTAGAAGCATCGTGGCAACAGCAGCAAAGACATAAACCAAATCTCCAGTATTGTCATAGATAAAAGTCCTTATGAAAACAAAAAACATCATGGAAAAGAAAATTCCAAGCGCAACAGGTATGCCTGCAGAAGTAGGCAACAAGGGCTTGTTTGCCTTGTGAATGTCCGTACCCATGATGCCAGCCTTGCGCAAAAACCTTATGAAAATTGGCGTAAGCAGGAATGTAACTGCAAACGAGAACAAAACCGCCAAAATAGACATCATGTGCATGGTTTATCCGTACTCTGACGATTGCAAGTAGAAATCATCTGGCCGTATTTCTTCAGGATAATTGACTTCCCATAT
>DATEUM010000041.1:0-2083 GCA_035283085.1 Candidatus Nanoarchaeia archaeon | reverse complement strand
TTTGCATTGACTTTTCTTTTTCCAGAAATTGTCAAATTTCTTATCAGCCTCGTGGCTGCAAACAAAACTGCATCGTAATCCTGTGATGCGACAGCCCATACGTCGCCTTTTCTTGACATGAATGCAGCTTGAGCCTCGCCTTCTCCTGGCGCCTGAACCCATGGCAAGCCCATCGCCGTAATAAGTTCTTTAGTTTCAGAAACCATATCCCTAGTCAGTCTGCTGGTCTGCTGCGCAAATTTCCTTGCTTCTTCCATCTCGCCTTTCTCTATTGCGGCTGCATATTTTTCCCGAGCAGCTTCCCTTACAGACTCGCGAGCTTCCTGCACTGCGGCTTTTTCATCCGGTGCGTGGCCGTCAAAAACAAATACTGGCAATACGCCAGCTTCCATCAAATTAATGGTCCTGTAAAACAAGCCAGACAAATGCGATGTCACATTACCTTTGGAATCTTTCAAAGAAGAGCCATCTGCTCCCCTGATTGTAGAGAGAAATTGGAAAAGCACATTATAGGCGTCAATTGCAATTTTCTTTCCTTTCAAATCCTCTAATTTGATTGGATGCTTGATCAACAATTCCCTGAGGTTTACTCCCATGACAATCTGTTAAAATCAAAGCGTAAAAAGCTTGCGAATGGGAATCTCTCATCATTGGGCTTCGCAAAAGTGAAGCAGCCATTGCTCTGAGACTTAACCCTAAGTCAGCCGAGCGCCCTTCGCACATCTATGACTTCAGCAGAATTGACTCCCTTGACTTTTTTAATCTCTGCCTCCAGGGCTTCCATATTTGAATTCTGCTCGTCTACTAGAAACACTATGACCAGGGCTTTCAGGCCGAAAGCCACTGGCTCTTGGTTTACTGAGTGTATTAATTTTGCGCCGAAAGCCTTTATTTTGGCTTCGCACTCCATATGCAGCTTGTCAAGGCTTACATCTGTGCCAGTAGGCATAATTTTTAATTTTACTATAACAGAGGCCATAACTTAAGCACTCCTTTGACTTGGGTATCTCTCAACACCAGAGAAAGTTTGCTGGATCTTTGCATTAGACTTAACCTCGCAAGAAATTAGTACTGCAACCATTACGGTCCCTTGAATTCCTTGCAGCTGCATACATACGGGGCTGAACTCTGCCTGCAGCTGCCGCACCTTATTATTTCCGAGCTGCAGTTAGGGCAGCTAAAGCTCGCTGCGGCGCGGTCATTCTCTGCTGCTTTTTTGCACGATATGCAGGACTTCATAAAAAAGCTTTAAAGACTCGCTTTTTAAATGTTCTGATGGTGTTTCAGCTGGCTTCATTTTTGACAGATATCATAGCACAGAGCGGCTATGCGGGCTTGTTTTTGCTGATTGCGGGCGAATCTGCATTAATGCCAATTCCATCAGAAATTGTGCTGCCGTTCGCAGGCTTTCTTGTATTTTCAGGAAAGATGGGTTTCTGGCTTGCAGTTATTGTAGCAGTTTTGGGGCAGATATTTGGCTCTACAGCAGCTTACTATGCTGGAAAATATGGCGGCAGGCCACTCGTGTTGAACTATGGCAAATACTTTCTTCTCGGCAGGAAACATTTTGAGCATGTTGAGGGCTGGTTTCAAAAACACAAGCATTCTGAAGCCATTCTTTTCTTTTCCAGGCTGTTGCCAGTTGTCAGGACTGTAATATCTTTTGTCGTGGGAACTGCTAAAGTGCCGTTCAGGAAATTTTTGTTATACAGCACTCTAGGAATAATACCTTGGACAATTCTTCTGGTTTACATTGGCTTCAAATTGGGAGATAGCTGGCAATCAGTTATAGAAACCTTTGATAAATTCCAGCTCGTTGTGATAGCTGGCGTTGTAATCTTCATAATTTGGTGGATTTGGAAAGAGAAGCATGAAACTAAAACAAGTGCCTGAAGATTTTATTGTGGAAGAAATAATTACAGTGCCTAAAAGCAAAAAAGATGAGCAGACATACTTCTGGCTGACAAAGAGAAACTGGACAACAGAAGCTGCCATCAGGGAAATTTCAAGGCGCCTTGGTGTTTCCAATAGGAGGTTCAAGTTTGCGGGCTCCAAAGACCGCATCGCCGCGACAAAACAATTG
>DATEUM010000040.1:0-5794 GCA_035283085.1 Candidatus Nanoarchaeia archaeon | reverse complement strand
CAAATCGCCGATTTGAAAACAGGAGTTACTGGCGCCGCCGTATCTACTGGCGACGGTCAGATAGACACGACTGGCTGGACAGCAGACGAGATAATGAACTATGAAATGCATGGAGTAATCCCTGCAAGAGCCAGTGGAGGCAGCACAGCAAAACCCGCATCAACAATGGTTGGGGGATGCTGATGAACAAGTGGCTGTTGGTGGGAATTGCGGTTTCACTCCTTATTGCAATTCCTGCCACCGCTTTTGCAGTTTCCAACTGGAATTGCTGTATCGAACCCAGCTGCACAGAATGTGCAAATGATGTACTGGGATGCGATTGTGAGCTAAGAGAAAAACTAGGTATGGAAGTTTGCGGCGAATGTTCTGCAGCCGGATGTGGCCAACATGAAGAAATGCAGGGGCCGCATGAGCAGAGCACTAAAGGCGGCTGTGATCATGAAAATTAGCAAACTCTTTCTTCTTCCACTTTTGTTCGCAATTCCAAAGTTAGTGCATGCGCATTGCCCTCTTTGTTCAGCAGCAATTGGAGGAGCAGCTGTAGCAGCAAGCTATTACGGCATTGACCCTTCTATAATAGGGTTATTTGTAGGTGGTTTTGCGCTGTCTACTGGATATTGGGTCGCAAATTGGGTTAAGAAACAATACATTCCACATCAAAAGAAATTAATCATACTCTCATCTCTAGCCCTCACCATAATTCCTGTTGTGCCCATAGTGCCTGACGCATTTTATCTGCCTCTCAGACTAGGGGAATTCATAAGGGTATTATGGTTAAACAAGATTTTGGTTGGCAGCATTCTTGGCATCATCATATCTGCAGTTACATTTGCTGCTAGCAACAAAATTAAGCATATTAGAGGTAAATCTCTGTTTCCATATCAAGGAGTCATCCTGCCCCTGTTAATGCTGGTCTTGACGGGCGCTTTGCTTTACATAATCCTATGAGCTTGCCATTAGTATTAGGGGCAATAATAGCACTCTTCTTTGTATTTCTAGCTATCAGAAACTTTACAGATTGGAAAATATGCGCAATATGTGGCGCAGTTGTTGCAACCTGGACAGCTTTGATAATTGCAAATCTATTGGGCTATGAATTTGATATCTTGATTTTGGGAATCCTTATGGGCCAATCTGTGACAGGTGCGATGTATCTTGCAGATAAGTCAAAAAACATCTACATTCAAGCAACAAAACCGCTGATAATCATTGTTGGAACCGCATTGGTCTATGGAGTTGTAAAATGGCTTGGCTGAAAAAACTCAGGGACTGGTTGAAAATGCTCGTAGAAAAAATAGCGGAGTGCTGCCGATGACAAGTGATTGCTGCGCTTCTGAAATTAGAAAGCCGACAAAAGTTAGCTCTGTAAAGCCACAAAGCATTACTAAAGATAAAGTTATCTCAGCAACAGGAAGCTTATCTGGAGGCATGAGCATCCTCAGCTCCTATAATGTCTGCCACAGCATTTGCATGGGTGTAATTGCGGCGCTATCTGTTTTTGGCGTAGCTGTCGCGGGCTTTCCCCTGGCATTCCTGCTGCCATATCAGATTTACTTTTGGGCTATTGGCATTGCAATCTTAGTAGTTGCACTGATTTTGTACACACAAGCCAAACATAGTTTGGCTGTGCCCAGCGGAACTGGTTCCGCTCGGGAAATCAAAGGCCCTTGCATATCAAAGCACATGATATTAGCAAATGCTGGCCTTTTAGTAAGCGGAATACCATTTGCCAAATCACAGTTTTCGAGTTACTTGCTGCTGACCATCGGGTTAGTCATAGTTGCCGCAGCAATAGCACTTTACCTAAAGGAAGCAAAATGGACAAAGAAGTGATATTGTATGGAGTTTTGCTGTTGGTAATTGTTATGGCGATAGGCTTTGGCATGGCGAAAACTTACGATGCCAGCTATGGCGATGAGAGATTCCAAGCCGCTCTGGCGGCACAGAACCCAAACGACAAATGTTCGACGCCAGATGGCTACACAGATGAGCAGTGGCGAGAGCATATGGGCCATCATCCTGGCCTGTACAGGGAATGCTTAGATAATACGCCAGAGGAGTGACATATCTTTAAACGCTGAAGAATAAATATCAAAATATGGCAAACAAGCTGGACGAAAAGGTATTGGCAAATGCATTAGTCCTATTTGCACTATTTGTAGACATAACTGGCTGGCTCTGGCACGGCTTGCTTGGACAGCCCTCTATACTCAATACATTGTATCCAGGATTCTGGCAGACACCGAGGTTGCTGCTATTCGGACTGGTAGGAAGCTTGATTGTCGCATATGTCTACGGATATGCGTTTGCTAAGATTTACAATTGGGTATCTGCGAGGAAAGGAGGATTGTTATAAATGGTATTCATGATGGATAACGGTAACTTTACTTTTATGAGCCAGATGATGCAAGGCACCGGCTGGCCATTTTCCATGTTTTCAGGCTTCTGGATTTGGAGCCTCATCATTCTCGCAGTTGTTTTCTATGCGCTCATTGATATCATGAAAAGGAAAGACCTTGATGCAGGAAAAAGAGTCGGCTGGGTTCTTATAGTATTGATGGCCGGTTTCTTCCCATTAGCCATTTTAGGAGCTTTAGTTTACTTTATCTGGGGTAAGAAACGATGACGCTTCAACAATTGGCATTATTTGTGGCGGGCGGCCTTGCCTGGGATGCAATAGTCCATGCAGCAATGATGGCTTCGAAATCTGAAGTAAAGCTTTTTGGGTTCAAGTTTACGCACAAAATCAACAAAACCCTTGCTGTTACAAATTTGATAATCGCGCTACTGCTTTTGTGGTACGCATTAACTTAAGGAAAAGGAGGTAAAATAAAATGAAAATAACTTGGAATTTGTGGAGCGCTGCAACAGCGCTGGCAGTGCTGTGCGGGTTATCGACATATGTACTGGGATGGGCAGCAATAATCCGCGGAGCGCAGCTGTGGTATGTTCCGACTGACATATGGTTCCTTGATGCAGTGGCATCAGCAGCATTCGCGATATTCTTCTTCCTGGTGTACATGCACAGCGTGAAGAAATAGAGGTAAAAAATAATGGCAATAGCTGAAATCGCAAAGTTACTGGCAGGTGCATTTGCCTGGGACATGATATTGCACCTAGGACTGCTAGCTTCCAGATCCGAGCCGAAATGGCTAGGCATTAAATGGACCACTAGTATGAACAAGGCAGCAGCAGTAGTTACTGCCATAGGCTTCATTGTGCTGGTTTATATCGGCTGGTTCAGCGGCTTACAGTAGATGGTTCATCTCTCGCATTTCCTTAAAAAACATTGGTGGCAGATACTTGCAGGCACTATTTTAGCAGGATTTGTTACAGAAATTCTTAACGCTTATGTATTTAGATGGTGGATTTACCACGAGCCATGGACATATTTCTTTTTTCCGCCATTTCCAGTCGGCGCGCCGCTGATTATTGGCTGGGCAATAATGTCAAGCCTGGCTTTTTTCCTGGCGACATTTATTGGCAGCATGAAACCTAGAACCAGACTGGAATACATTTGGATAATTGCTTGGATTGTTACAGGATTCGTAATAGAATATTTTAACTCAAACATATGGACAACGTGGCACTATGACCCTGCAACAATTTGGAGCGCACTTATTGTGCCGATCTTGAACTTTGGGATTTTCGTGCCAGTAATAGGCTATGGCGCTACAGGCCTAATAACATATTGGAGTTACAAGTACCTGCTGATAGAACTTGGAAAGGGCAAGGAAAGAGATTCTGTTTGCTGGATGAAAGTGCAAAGAAAAATATCTGCCAAATATAAAAATAAAAGGTTCTACTTTTGCAGCGGCAGTTGCAGAAAGGACTTCATAGAGAATCCAGAGATTTATGCCAGATTAACAAGGGAGAATTCTTTATTAATGAAGATGGCCAGATATTAGCGGCCATGGCCCGCCAGGCTTACATACGCAAAAAGCATCCTGAGATCCATTTCAACACTGTCGGATCAAGGCTGAGGGATTTTATTTTGGGCTGGCAGGACGGCCTGGTAAATGTTCTCGGCGTGGTACTTGCAGTGGCAATCGCCACGCAAGACAAAAAATTAGTAATAATTGCGGCACTTGCTGCTGCTTTTGCAGAGTCTGTATCCATGGCAGCTGTTGCATATACATCCTTCAAGGCTGAAAAAGAGTTTTACCAGTCAGAGCTGGCGAGGGAAAAGCAGGAGATAAGGTATAAGCCAGAAGAGGAGAGGCGCGAGGTCCGAGATATCTACAGAAAAATCGGCTTTAGAGAGCCATTGCTGGGAAGAGTTGTGAAGTTCATGACATCTGACAAAAAAAGATGGCTGACCTCTATGATGGAACACGAGCTGAAATTGTTTCCCCAAAAAGTATCCCCTATCAATACTGCAATTGTTGTCGGAATATCTGCAATCGTGGGAAGTTTCATTCCAATAATTCCCTTCCTTCTTTTGCCGATAAATACTGCAGTGCAATATGCTCTTGTAATATCAACAACAGTGTTGTTTGCTGTGGGCTATTACAAGGCAAAGACGACAATAGGAAACCCCATTAAGTCGGGAATAGAGATGGCAGTCATAGGCATGCTCGCAGCGCTCATAGGATATGCAATTGGCGCTGTGCTTGGGGTAGCGGTGCTGGGTTAATTATTTCTGCAGCTTTAATCTTGCCCACGCATAAATGAACTCATTCAGCCCCGGGCTTGTTATGCCGAGGAAAAACTTTGGCTTCTGCAGCCCCCATGCATCTGCATAAGGTATCTGCATTGTTTTCTTCTTTATTATGACCGCTATGTTGATTGAAGTTTCCACAAAAGCGTTTATGTCGCTTTTGTTAACCCTTTGTCTTGCAAGGGCTGCTGCTTCTTCAGGCAAGTCTGAAAGTATTTTCTTGCTCTCCCTTGAGATGTCCGTGCTTTCCAAAGTCTTGAGGAATTTTTCCCTGTTTCTAGTTGTCAAAGCCAATCTTTTGAAACCATTGGACTCGACGAACATCAAGTCATAGTCTATTGCGCCAAAAGGAATTGGTATGATAAACTTCTCAGGAAATTTTGCAAAGAAAATTATCCCGTATCCTGTAAGGACGAGATAGCCAGGCACCAGCCTAGCGAGCTTGTGGTTGCTGTGGCCTCCATTATAGCTCGCTTTTACATAAGCAACAGGCTTGTTGACATAATAGCCATACTTCTGCCTGAACCAGGATGAAAATTCCAAGGGGTTTCCAATAATTCCAAATTCAGAGCCGCCCACCTGGCCAAGAAGGATATCTGAGATCTTGTGACTAGTGGCCATGATACAGAAGTCAAGAGGAAGTTAAAAGACTTTTCGGCAGCTATTCAGGCCTTGCAGAGTATTCCTGTTTTACCTTAAGATTCATCCTTTTCGGTATTTCGTGCAAAGCCACTTTGCCGGCCCGCATATCCTCATTCATCAGATAGTCATCTATGTTATGCCCTGCCTTTTTTAAATGCGGAATAATTTGTTCCCTGGTTTTCTCAAGAGCTTGGAACCATATTTTGGTTGGAGTTTCAGTAACTTTGTAGATGGTTTCAACATCATATTCAGGAAAACTCCATTTCCCGAGTTCAACAGGGTCTATGATTTTCCTTATGTCATTGCGCGCCTTGTTTGTTTTCAAGTACCATATAAGGAAGGAGAATTTGTTTGAAACATATTGCCTGACATTATCTGCCCTGTTTTCATCAGGGTTTGTGTAATACTCGTGAAGGAATAGGAAATCGTGGCCCATCCTGTCCTCATCCATGAATTCCTGGTTGCCGACGTATTCCAGTATTTCGTGATACT
>DATEUM010000039.1:0-5428 GCA_035283085.1 Candidatus Nanoarchaeia archaeon | reverse complement strand
TGCCGTTGTGCTTTGCCAGAAACAAAGAGCTTTCATTTGTTATGTTGGCAGCAGTCAAATCAGAATCCGTATAGCTTACGTTCAGTAACAGCCACGAGGTTTCTGAATTGTTTGTTGCATTGATAAATTTGTTTATGTGCGTCAAATTATCCTGTAGTGGAGTAGCCGGCTCGGCACCATTTCGCAAGGATATGGCTTCCGGCGTGAAACTTATTATTACCGATCCTATTTCCAGATTAATCACAGTATTGTTTTGCGTAAAGCCTGCTTCTGAGAAAAAGTCCAAAGCAGAATTATTCCTGGCAGTATTATTGATCAGCGTATTATTTTCTGTTGGATTTAGACTGGTGCCTGAAATTGCTATGCCTTGTAAGAAATTGTTGTCTACGTTATTATTAATCAGAGAATTGAAGCCGCTGCCAGAGTCAAGATTTATGCCTGTGGAGCTATTTGTCACGGTATTATTTTCGATTCGATTGTATGAAGCGCCCGATGTTACTATTCCTGCACCGGCGGTTGCATTTGTTATATTATTGTTTGTTATATCAGTGAAGAAAGTAGAGCTGTCAATATATAATCCAATGGCGCCATTGTCAGCTACGATGTTGTTATCTATTATGGAGTTATTGGAGCTTGTTATCCTCAGGCTATTTTGGCCTTGTTGGGCCAAAATATTATTTGTCACAGATGCGTTGTTTGCTGAAATTATTTCAACGCCTGTGCCAATCCCAAATGGGCTAAGTGTTATGTTATTGTGGCTTATGTTAGCATTGTCAGAAGAGTCGCCAACATTTATACCATTAAATGTATTATTATAGACGGTATTGTTGAACACGGTAACATTCGCGCTCGCGGCCAATACTATGCCCGTATGGTCATTTGAAATTATGAAGCCGTTTTCTATCAGGGAATTATTTGTGCCAGTAAGGTTGACGCCAAAATAGTAATCTGTTATGTTGCAATTCCTCATGGTCAAATTGTTGTGAAATATGGATTCTACGCCGGCGCTGATGGCATCGTTGTTTGTCAAGCTAAGCCCCAAACAATCAAGCGTAACATTGTCAGCTTGCACATCGATGCACATATTCCTTCCAACCTGCGTGCCTACCAGGCTTGTGTTTAACTGGTAAGTTTCATTAGTAATAGTAAGATTGGTGCAGCCGGAAACATTTATCAGGGCAATTCCAAAGGGCTCTTGTTGTTCCTGCGCCTGAAAATCTTCCTCTATCTGCAGGTTAAAGCCAGCAGAAAGGCCGGTAAGCTGCGGCAAGATTGCAAATGCAAATATCGCTGTCACCGCCGCTATTGCCAGTAAAATTGATCTAACCTTTATCATTTCTCTTTCTCCTTCAAAAAGCGAATTGCTATTTCTATGACGTGAGATTTGTTGCGATATTTTTTGCCCTTCAACAAGGATTTAATTATCTCAAGAATGTCATCATCTACAGTGGCTGATATTCTGGCTTTCACCATTAGTAATACTAAGTATTACTAAATATTACTATTTAAAGGCTCCGCTTCTCAGCCATCATAAAGCCTTACGCCTTGTCTTCTGTATCTATTTCGTACACGACAAAGCCCATGTAGCCGCATTTCCTGCAGAGCCATTCGTCAGGGGTGAGCCAGCCTGAGACAGGATTTGCCCTTTCTATCTCCACCGATTTGCACTTTGGGCATACTTGTATCCTAGCCACGTTTTTTCACCTTCATCTTTGAGGCATCCAGCTCCGCAATTTTCCTGTTTTGCTCCCTTATCTTCTCAGAATTCCATTTCCAGGTATCTGCATCCTTGCAGAATACTATTACCCTGCTTATTTTATCCCTGGCGACTATCTGATATCCTGTCAATTCTGATACCTCTTTGGCAAAGGCCTCCAAGTCTTCCATATCAGGCATGTCATCCCTCTTTAGCCTCTGCATTGACTCGCCAGTCCATGTATACCCCTTGAATTCCACAAATTTTGGCTGTGCCATTCTGATTAATTTTGCAAAGCCCTTTGCATCCTTCAAGTTGTGGCCTTTCACCAGCGTCATTCTGAAGATAGTTCTCGATTCTGTGAAATCTTTTATCATCTTGAGGGATTCCACAACCCTGTCAAAAGCATCAGGAACAAAACTGTTCGTGATTTTCTTGTAGCCCTCGGGGTTTGTAGCGTATACTGAGATGTAAAGGTTTGTCGGCTGCGCATCCTCTTTCAGCATTTCTTTCAATCTGTTTGGCATTGTGCCATTTGTGACGAGAAAGGCAGTCATGCCTCTCCTCTTTATTTCTTTGATAAGGCCCGCAATCTGCGGATAAAGAGTTGGCTCGCCGTCAAGGGAAATTGCAACGTGTACCGGGTCCATAGCCTTGTCATAAATCTCTATGCCGGTTTTCTTGTTGCCTTTCCAGCCATTCAGCAATTCTCTTTGTGCTGTTATTGCAGCATCCAGCACATCAGATGGAGAATCCCATTTGTTTTCACTCTTGAATCTATCTTTGCCAAAACTTCTCCAGCAGAATTTGCAGCTAAAACTGCAGAAATCCAGAGTGGGGGTCATCTGTATGCACCTGTGGCTGCCTATTCCATAAATGCCCTTGTAGCAATTCCTCTCCCCTTTCATGACAGACTTTGTCCATCTGCAAATCTCGACACCAGAGTGCTTGTTCTTTCCAACAATCCTGTAGCCTGCTTTCTTGTACTTGGCTAGTCGGTCTGGAGTAAACTTGACAAACTGCTTCTCTCCCGCTGCATCTCCCATGAATTTTAACGCTTTCTCAAGACCAGGAATTTTCTGGTCAGCCCGCCGTGCACATACAAATCAGATTCAAATACAATAGACCACTGTTTCCTGTTTACCAGTTTCCTTGCGTCTATTGAATCAGGATACAAGGCTGCAAGATATCTCTTAGGTTTTAGTATGCCATGTGCTGAATAAAAGAAATACTTGTACAAGGTCTTGATATTTTTAGCACCTATTCTTGATGACCTGCCATACGGCGGGTCTGTTGCAATTGCGTCTACTGAATTTTTCTTTAAATAATTGTCCAGCTGGGTGGAATTACCCTGCATGAGCTGTGCATTTAGCTTGTAAAATTTCAAATTTCTCTTGCTGCCAGAAAGCATTTCTGCATCCATGTCGATGCCAATAGGTTTCATCCCTAGGACTGCAGACTCTATCAGCACAGAGCCTGTACCGCAGAAAGGGTCCAGCAATGTGCTTCCTTTTGTAGGCCTTGAAAGATTCACCAAAGTTCTTGCTAGCTTTGGCTTGAGTGTTGTTGGATGGAAAGCAGGTTTTTTTGCCGGATCCCTGTTTGTAAATCTTCCCTTTTCCGATTTCCACACTAAATCTGTTACAAAAACTCTTTTCTTTGCTATGACAAATAGTACGGTTGTCTTTGGGTTGTTCAATGAAACTGTAATGTGCTGCCTCTTGTCCTCGTGTACAAAATAATCAAAAATTACAGAGGCAAGGCGGCCTTCAATTTCAGGAAGCTGTTCCCCTTCCAAGTCTAGGACGCGGACGCAGAAAGGAAACTTTACCCACTTGTAGGCGACTTTTCCCAGCTCTTTCAGCTCAAGATTTTTCAATTCCTTTACAACAGCCGCGATGAATTTCAGCATCGCGGATTTTTCTGCCAGCTCCCTAACTTGGGAATCTCTCAAAGAAATATCCAGCAGGGCAATTTTTCCCTTGTCAAGCTTGCCCTTGACAGAGAGCTTTCCTCCAGCAGTCTCGACAAGCGCCTCTAGTTCTTGCAGGCTAAGGTCAATGGATTCGCCGGATAGTTCTGCCAGATAAAGTGCCATGGAAAATAATCATAAAGCTAGTATAAAAAAGTTCAGCGCCTTCTTTTCTTGCTTCTGGCGCTGCCTCTTCTGATTCCCATCTTGTGCAGGATGCTGTCCATGTGCTCTTCCAGCCTTTCGATTCTTCTGTCTATGATGACTATGTATTTCAAGCTCCAGATGACCCCGATCAGCAGACCGAAGACAGTGGCCCAGAGTACTATTTCTCCGCCAGTTAGCCCGTTTACCATAAAGGCTATTAGAAATTAGGGTATAAAAACCTGTGTTACAACTAATGGTGAAGGTTACCTACAGCTCTTCGTCTTCTTGGGCAGCGCCTTCAGCTGCCTGTGGCTGCTCCATTCCAGCCCGCCATACCTTGGCAAAGCTAGGAGTAACGACAAGGAAATTCTCTCCAAATCCTGCAATGTCTCCCTCATTGGCTTCGACAGTCTTCTTAATCTTGTCAATTGCCCTTTTGAGCTCGGCAAGGTCCTTGTCCTTCAAAGGCTCAATATTCAGTATGGAAATAGTCATTCCTTCCCTTATGGCAAGTAAAACATCCTTTATGTCTTCAAATTTAACCAGAGTGAACGGCCTGACCAGCACTTTTGATTTCTGGTCTTTTATATCAGCCTCAAGCTCAACATAGTCTTCACCCAGCTCAACTTCAGACTGCTGGGTTGTGAATATTTTTTTCAAATCGCCAAACAATGGGGCCATGCCTTCACCTAGTAGTCCTAAATTGCGGTATTTAATAAGCTTTTCTGCACACGAGTGAACGCTATCTAAGCATTCTGCGCGCTTTCCAATAATGTGCTTAATGACCAGATTTGTGTTCTTGCATACTGGCTTAGATTAGGATCTAATGAAAGGTCCTCAACTTTTTGCAGGGCCGCATTGATTTTTAGCGGCAGAAGCTTGTCATCCTTCAGCTCTTCAGAAATTTCTTCCAGAATCACGCGGATATTTTTCGAGAGCGAAGCGTCCTGGAGCAAACCCTGAAGGACATCATTGACCTCATCGAGCGCACCCATTTCAGTTTCAAGTTTTCACTCCCTTTCTATCTCTACAAAGCTGATAGTATTTTAAGGCTTGCCATAACTCGATGGAGAAAACCGCAAATTATTCCGCTTTCAGGGCTTTTGTGACTTCTTTCTGCAAATCCTGTGCCCTTTCCCTTGATTTTGATTCCTGCTTTTCCAGTGTTTTTATCCTCAAGTCAGCCTCATCCTTCTTTTCTTTCAGGTCTTTCTTCAAATCATCAATCGAATTCTCTACCAGAATTTCTCCGATCAATTTGTAGGCGGGAGGTTTCGCAGTTTCCAGCTCCCTCATTGCATTTTCAATCTCAGCTAGCTGCAGCTGCAGCTGCTGTTTCTGCGCCGTAAACAATGATAACCTTTGCTGCAATATCTGCAGCTCCTGCATCCTTTCCTGCAAATCGTTTTTATCCGCCGCCATGATACCTTCCGTATCCCCTTGACATTAAGTATGTTTCGATGCTCCTTACTGCTGCAGGATCGCCGCTCGTCATCAAATGCACCGAATCGCCGTTAAAATAATAGTCTATCTTTACAGGCACGCGGTCGCCGTCCTGGAAAAGAAACCAGCCAAATTCGCCTTGCTGCTTTTTTCGCAGCTTGACGGGTCTT
>DATEUM010000038.1:0-3630 GCA_035283085.1 Candidatus Nanoarchaeia archaeon | reverse complement strand
ATTAGTCTTGTTTGGCGCTGCAGGCTCGACAGAATCAGGCAGCAAGATGGAATATACTGCGCATGAGCAGGTATTTGAGAAAGATCAGACGTTCCTTGAGCAGCAAATCTGGAATCAGCTATATTTAAAAATAAGCCTTACACCGCCAACATCCTTGCTGGAAAACTTGCAAGCAGACCAGGCAAAGGATAGCACACAAGGCCTCGAAATTCAGCAATCTGATTTACAAGCCGGAGCTGGAAGATAATGGCAAATTTGGCAGGGGCAATAACTAACAAATTCAAAAAGAAAAAGCCCCTGGCGGCACCGCTGGACATGTCTAAACTGATTCCAATAGCGAAAGAGCCTCCTGCACAGGAGATCTCGCCGCAAGCCCGCCCCGGACCCCGAAACATAGAAGTTATCAATGAGCCTGGCTCTTCAAGGGCGTCACGTGTTAATATTACTCAAGACGGAAGAAGGTCTACATTGACAATCAAAGAATATCGGAAGCTGTCACAGGACCAGGCCCGCCAGGCAAGGGTTGCAGAATTCAATCGGCAAAACCCAGAATCACCAGCCGAATTGGCTGGAAGAATTCAAGAACCAAACGTTCCCACAATAGAAGAATTGGATTTAAGATTTAAAGCTGAAAACCCTGATGCAAATCTCAGCAATCTGGAAATTTTAAAAAAAGGTATCAGGCAAACAGAACCGCTTAGCAAGGCAAGGCTTGCTGCTACATCTCCAGCTGTATTGTCTTCCGGTGCGGAAATCATAGATGCAATTCGAACTGGTATATTGGGTGGCAAGACAACAAGAGTTAAGCAAGCAGAAAGCGCCTTTACAGACGCTGCCGCAATAAATGACGAAAACATTGAGTTAGTAAGGACTAATCAAATAAGCGATACTGATGCATTGAGGGATTTTGAACGTGCAATCGCTGCAATTAATCGGCTTGAAGCAACATCAAAGGGCTTAGGCAAGGCAAACCTAAGGTTTTGGATTGATAAGGGCGCAGAATTAGAAGCCCAAATATCCCGTGAAAGGCAAATTTTGGAAATCCAGCGTTTAAAGCTTATAGACGCCATAAAAGAAAATCAGCTTAATCAGATTACAGGCCTGCAAGCTCAAAACCAACAAGGGCAGCGCACTGCAAATCTGGGGCAGCCAGACCAGATAACAGAAGGGTAAACATATCAATATGGACAATAATATAGGGGATTTAAGGGAAAATGATTGAAATCAACTGGACGGCATTGTTCACTCTGGTAAACAGCGGCATCCTGACAGGGATATTCTACAAGCTCGGCAAGGTCGAAGCAAAACTTACAAACCATGGGAAAAGATTAAATAGCCATGATGCCTTACATCCACGAAGATGACATACAACTGGAAGAAAGGCGGACTGAAGTTCTTGATAGTTTTTGCAGAGGTTGTAGTCGCTGGCGCTTTGATTTATGTCACAGAAAGGCCTGAACTCATAGTCTTAGTCCCTATACTGGAATTTGCAAGAAATTGGATAAAGCATAGATAGGACAGGATTACTTAGTATGAAAAATTTGACAGAAACCAAAGTAGCTGACCAATTAGAAACACCCAAACCGGAAACAGATTTTGAAAGCTTATTGGAGAAATCTGTAAAGGCCGCCGCAGACATACGGCATGCAAATGCAGAAACAGCAGCCCTGCTGGACAGGCAGGAAAGATTGATGGCTGCGCAGATGCTTAGCGGAAGAAGCGAGGCTGGCCAGATAACTCCAGCCATTAAACCAGAAGACGAATTTCGCATGAAAGAAAGGGCTTACTGGAAAGGCACAATGGTCGAAAAGGCATTGCAACAGAGGGATAAAAGGGTATGAGCATGACAAAAGAGGACTGGCAAAAGATGCTTGATAGCGGCGAGAAGGACAAGCAGGCAATGCTGCGCAATGTAGAGCTTGCAGAATTTTTCCAGGAAGCCATCAGAAATAAAATAAAATCAATGCCGGAGAAGTGATGCACCTCTTTGCGATTACCAGGGGAGTGAAGCAACACGTAGACCATATGATAACGCAAATGCAAGGCAAGGTATGCCCGATGAAAGTTGATGGACTGGACATGTTTGTCGAACTTTCTGTAAGGCCAATCCAGCTGTGGGAATTCGTGTTTCCAGAAACAGAGCTGGGCTGCATATTGGGAAGCCTTTCAGGAAAAGGAAAAGGTGCGCAGAAACTGCCATCATACAAAAGGGATATCCTTAGGCTTGCGCTGGGCATTGACAAAGTGCCAGAGGTTGAAATTCCAATAGGGCTGCATCCAATAAGCCATCAGAATGTAGCGATAGAATTTATCGGAATAAAAAAAGATGTTCGTGACGAGAGGGGAAATGAGCTTCTATGACTGAAATCCACCAGTTGATGCTTGAAATCGCTGTGTTTGCAGTAGCAGGGCTGGCAGTAAAGATTTTCCAGCTTTTCAGAAAGATTTAAATATAGCGCCAGTGTAAGCTTGACATGGCCAATGAAGCGGTTCTGATTGAAAATCCTACAAAATTTGTAAGAGCTACTGTCGCAAACACTGGCACGATAGCAAAAGGAACGCTTATGCAGATTTCATCTGACCCTAATACTGTAACTGCATCATCTGGCGCTGATGTTTTTGCTGGAATTCTTTGGACAGAAAAATTAACTGGCGATGGCTCAACAAATGTAGGCTTGGCAATAGATGGGGAATGGGATTTGGTTGTTGCGCCTGGTGCCGCTGTAACACTTGGAAGCTTAGTATCATTATCTGGGGTTAACTTAATCAAGACAGCCACAGAGGCTGAAATAATCACGGGCAAAGTTATAGGCAAATGCCTTGAGACTGCATCTGCATCAGAAGTTGTAAGGGTAAGAGTTGGGGGCGTAGTATA
The DNA here is from genome assembly GCA_035283085.1 of Candidatus Nanoarchaeia archaeon. Classification (GTDB taxonomy): domain Archaea; phylum Nanobdellota; class Nanobdellia; order UBA10117; family UBA10117; genus DATEUM01. The sequence continues at coordinate 755 of DATEUM010000038.1, read as the reverse complement.
AAATGGCCACAGTCGGAGAAGCGGAATTAAGGGCAGCGTTCATAGATAGCGCTATTAAAGCTGTAGCCCTGATGGAATACAAGTTAAGGACTTTATTTTCAATTTCAACTACCAATGCGTGGAAGAATTCATACTTTAGGGAAACCAACACAGAGATAACTGGAGGCACTGGCTCACCGGTAAGAGGAGTCCCGAGATTCTCGCCATTCCCCGGCGGACAGGTTACAGAAACAAAAGTTGATGCTTACATAGAAAAGTATGGCTGTGAAGGCCTGGTATCTTATGAAGACGAAAGCACAAATGAAGTGTCAATGCTTCAAAGGACAATCTTCAGAATCGGAAGAGCTGTCGCAAATGCAGTAGACATACAGATAGAAGCTGTGCTTAACACTGACGCTGGAAATTCTTATGCTATAGGTGCTGGCTCGGAGTGGAATTCTGCTACTTTGGCCAATCGTGACCCAATTTTAGACTTACTTACGGCTGCGCAGACAATAAGGGCAGACAATATAAACCCTCACGGCGGAAATGGCTACCTTGTTGTGAATGGCACAGACTGGACAAACATCGCCGCAAATTCAAAGATTGTAAACCACCCAACTTTCAAGACTGTATCAGTTGTTGAGAACGGAGTCATGGGCGAGCTGACTGGATTAAAAATTATGGTAACAGAGGCAGTGACTGCAGACCAGGCTTACATTGTTGTGGCGCAGGAAGCTGGGACATGGCAGCAAGCAGTTCCATTGACAGTTGAG
>DATEUM010000037.1:0-11920 GCA_035283085.1 Candidatus Nanoarchaeia archaeon | reverse complement strand
CAAGCCTATCGCATTGAGCAGGCCTTGCTTGGAAAGATAGAATATACCGTCGGCCTGCGAGTCTATCACGAAACGCTCGAAATCCTTAGGGTCCTTCAGGTTATATTTTCTCGCGACAAAACTGTCAGATGGTGGCATGTCAACTCCGTAGAGGCAACCGTGTTCTGTCTCGAGTTTTTTCTCGCCTATGGGCGGCGTGCAGCTTGCGAAATAAACTTCTTTGGCACCTGCCTCTCTGGCCCTGGCAATTGCCACCCTGTGCACATTGCCCCTGACTATGGAATCATCAATTATCAAAATGGATTTTCCCTTCAAATCAACAGTGTCATGAACATACAAGTTTCCGTGTATAGACCAGGCCCGCATTTCCTGTTGGGGCTGCATGAATGATCTTTCTGATTTCTTTTTGTAAAACACTTCGGCATGCGGAACGCCTGCTGCATAACTAAAACCGCGGGCACAAGGCTCGGGAGCTGATGGAACATAGGTAACCAGATTAAGTTTCTTGATGACTTCCTTGGGTATTTCCTTTGCCAATTCAGCGCCAAGCTGTGTCCTTACCTCCAGCACCCTTCTGCCGGAAAAGCTGGAATTCCTGTGCGCCAGATAGTTCCATTCAAAGAAGCAGAATTTCTGCGGCGAGCCGTTTTGAACAAGATTTGGTACGTTTTTATCCCTGAAAATTTGAACGGCCTCTCCTGGCCTTACTTCCCTGTGCGGTATGCCGCCCATTTCGATGATGGCATGATCTTCGCTAGACGCTATGAACCTGCCATCTTTTTTGCCCAGCCATAAAGGCCTTATGCCGAGAGAATCTCTTATGGCAATTGCGCCATCCTGTTTTGAATCCAGGATGATAACACTGTATGCGGCGGCAATTTCCTTGACTACATCAGGGCCTTTCTCCTTGTAGACTTTCAGGAATGTCTTTGTGTCGCAGTCATCATTGCCATATTTCTTTTGGTCTATAATGGTGCCGTTATGCACGCCCGCTATTTCGGCGTTCCTTATTATGACGTGGCGGCCATAATTTTTCTCCTCGCCGCCAAAATAATGGGGGTGCGCATTGCCGACATCCTCCTTTACTCCTGATGTCGAATATCTGACATGACCTACATACACTCCAGAACCGCCAAGTATCTTATAGAGATCGTCAAGAGAAAATTCTGTCACTAATCCCAGCCATTTAACAATATCAATAGTGCCGTCGTGCTTCTTGACGGCAATGCCACAAGCTTCCTGGCCCCGGTGCTGCAGTTCTTTCAGGCCGTTATAGACGTCATGCAGAGAATGAGCTGCAATTATGCCGCACATACCGCTAGCACAAGCACCCCATATGTACCAAAAAAATCAGGCATTTATCAAAGTTTCTATACAAAACTAAACGAAGTGCTAATTAGGTATCTCTCATGCAAGGGGCTGCTTTCATACTTTTGCAAGGCACAATGATAGGATATTCCAAGTTTGTGCATCATTTTAGTGATGCGCAGTTCTGATCAAACTCTTGTTAAGAGTTTGAGCGGGCCCGATGGGATTCGAACCCATGACTCTCCGGTTAAAAGCCGGATGCTCTGTTCCAGCACAGTAAGCAAAGCCTAAGCTTCGCTTAGCTGAGAACCTGGCTGAGCTACGAGCCCACAAATAAAATTAAGGAATTTGATTTAAAAGTGTTCTCTAGATTAGAAATCGTGTTTTCTTGTCTTGATGTGCGGTTTCATCCTTGCGCTGGGGAACCAGCAGTAACTGCACACTTTATGCTGGGCGTGATAACTATGCCTGCCGCATCTCCTACAGCGTATGTGGGTCTTCTTGCCGGTCTTCCTTCCGTGCGCGTGTGTTCCTTTCATCTTAAAATAGAGCTGCTAAAGTTGATTTTTAAGCTTTCTTATGATGTGAAATAAACTAAGGTGCGGGAGCCACTAGAACTATCATGTCTCCCCTGATGAAGACTTCTCCTATCTTCCTGCTTACCTGGCCTTCCTCATTGCGCTCTTCAGCATCTGCGAGAACTATGTTTATGTGGATGTCAAATGCTTTCAGGATGCCCATAATCTGCTTTTTTGCTTTGGTCTCTACCAGAACCCGCTTGCCCTTGGCAGAATTAAGCAAATCAAGGGGCCTTTCTATATTATCGTTGGTCATTATGATTTTGCTGTTGCTTTGCTTTAAAAGGTTTTGTATAGCAGGGTAAAACTCTCAGAAAAGAAATTTCAAAAAGCTGCGAAGCCCTGTGTTTGGAGATATCAAAGAACGAACAAAACACAGCAAAAGCTATTTAAACCAAAATTCGAGACGCATTGTTGAACAAGATGACAAAGTGGACAGCCAAAAGAAAAGGCTTGAAGCCGAGCGGCGGCAAGTATTGGCCGTACAGGAAGAAAAGATTATCAGAATTAGGGAGCGATCCTACTTTGCCCAAAGTAGGCAAGCTTGTCAAGAGGCAGAGAAGGGTAAAAGGCGGCGGAAGCATTACACAGATAGTGACTGCTGACGTGGCAAATCTTCTTATCGACGGGAAGTACAAGAAAACCAAAATCAAGTATGTTAAGGAAAATGCTGCAAACAGGCATTTTGTCCGAATGAATGTTCTTACAAAAGGAACCATAATAGAAACCGAAGATGGCCTGGCAAAAGTTACCGGCAAGCCGTCAAGAAGTGGCGCCGTCAATGCCATTCTAGTTAAGCCAAGCGGAACTAGTTCCGCGGGGTCCCGCTGAGCTTTCGCTCAGCTTGAAAATAATGTCTGCTTCAACAGAAACAAAGCTTATTCCGAGGGAAGTTCTTTTTGGCAATCCAGAAAAGGCCATGGCCCGCATTTCTCCTGACGGGAAAAGGATTTCATATCTTGCGCCCGTCAACAATGTCCTTAATGTTTTTGTAGGCTCTGTTGATAAGAATGATGCAAAGCCTGTAACAAAAGACACTGACAGGGGCATAAGGTCATATTTCTGGGCAAAGGATTCGAAACATATAATGTATGTGCAGGACAAGGGCGGCGATGAGAACTGGCGCCTGTATTCTGTAAACCTTGAAACTAAAGATACCAGGGACCTTACTCCTTTTGACAAGGTTCAAGTGCGAATACTTGATGTCAACAAGAGGTTTCCTGATGACATTCTTATAGAAATGAACAAGGACGATGAAAAGATACATGATGCATACCATCTTCATTTGCCGACTGGAGAGATAAAATTAGTAGCCAAGAATCCGGGAAATTTTATCGGATGGCAGACTGATTTCAACATGAAAATACGCGGCGCAATGGCTGCAACTCCTGGCGGAGGCTTTGACTTTTTCATAAGAGATTCAGAAAAAGCAGATTGGAAAAAAATAATATCCTGGGGTGATGAGGATTCCCTCAACAGCGGGCCTGTGGATTTCACTAAGGACGGAAAATCAGTTTATCTGATGGATTCCAGGAATGTAAATGCGAGCAGGCTTGTAAAGATGAACTTGCCGGCTGGAGATACTGAAGTTCTGGCCTCTGATGAAAACTATGACGTATCTGGGGTGATGATAAACCCTGATACGCATGAAATAGAAATGGTGACTTTTGTCAAGGACAGGGATGTCGACATAATTCTTGATAAAACAATAGAAAGTGACATTGAGGCGATAAAGAAACTTCACCACGGCGATTTTATCCTGGTCAGCAGGAATAATGCTGATGATGTCTGGCTCGTAGCATTTGACTGCGACGACAAGGCAACCCCATATTACTATTACGACAGGAAAACAAAATCGGCAAGATTTTTGTTTTACAACATGCCCAGGGTAAACGAATATGCGCTGGCGCATATGGAGCCTATTGAGTTCAAATCGAGAGATGGTTTTGACATACACGGATACATAACTTTCCCTCCCGGCAAGGAAAGGAAAAATCTCCCAATGGTAGTCGACGTGCACGGCGGGCCTTGGACTCGAGATACCTGGGGCTTTGTTTCAGATACGCAGTGGTTCGCCAATCGCGGCTACATAAGCCTGCAGATAAATTACAGGGGCTCAACAGGATACGGTAAAAATTTCCTGAACGCAGGCAACAAGGAATGGGGTGGAAAGATGCATGATGATCTTATTGACGGGGTCAACTTTGTTGTAAAGAAAGGCTACGCAAATCCCAAGAAAATTGCTATTTTCGGCGGCTCATATGGCGGCTATGCCGCGCTTGTAGGCGCGACATTCACTCCTGATGTCTTTGCCTGCGCTGTTGACATAGTAGGGCCCAGCAACCTTGTTACCATGATGAAAACTATTCCTCCTTACTGGGAAAACTACAAGGAAATGGAAAAGAAAAGGATTGGTGATGTAGAGACTGAGGAAGAATTCCTTAAGTCAAGGTCACCGTTATTCAAGGTTGATAAAATCAAGATACCGATACTGATTGCGCAGGGAAAAAATGACCCCCGCGTAAAGCAATCAGAGTCAGAGCAAATTGTAGAAGCCATGAAAAAGAAGAACATCCCTTACGAATACATGCTGTTTGAGGATGAGGGCCATGGCTTTGCAAAGCCGCAAAACAGGATAAAGTTCTATGCTGCAGCCGAGAAATTCCTGGCAAAGCACCTCGGCGGAAGATTTGAGGAATAAGCCAGCAAACGAATTGGAGTGTGCACGTAATTTTCGGAACAAAATATATTGCAGCTATAAGCTGCAAAGGTTTAAAACACTTTCATTCTAGCAATATTGCATGCCAGCATCAAAATCTACACCCGCACCGGACGCAAGGAAAGAGCCAGGGCTTGATATAATAATTCTGGGCGAGGCGCCAAGCTCGCCGAAACTTATCAGTTTATTGAACACCAAGAGCCAGGAGCTTTTGGATTATTTGAGCAGGGAAGTTCATAAAGTCAGGGTTGCATTTGAGCGCGGTTCTGACCCTGACGAAAACCTAATCACAACCCTGGACGGTATTTTTGCCAGGATTGACGATACATATGTCAACAACCGCTCCGCCATAGCGATGGACACAGACGCTTATTTGACGATGCAAAAACTGTTCAAAGAGGCTGTTTTGAGCAAAAATTTCAAGACACTCACTAATTACCTGAAATATAATGTCGAAAAACTCGACAAGGTAAATGAAGGCCTGACTGCCACGCAAACCAGGATTGGCCACCTGCAGGATAATTTGTCATCCTCAACAAAACAATTAGGCGCTACTCTGGCTTCTACTGTCAACCACTTGAAGATGCTTGGCCAGAATTTGGACTCCAAGGGAGAAATATTGTCCGGCACTGCGCAAAGGTTGCAGGAGCTCGGAAGAAATTTGGATACTTATGGGCAGACAATGGTGCAGACGCAGCAGGAAATCTCTGGCCTGAACCGAAACCTTGCATCAGCACAAAAGGAAATCAATGCTACCAGAGGCGAGATAAAGACTACGAGGGAAGAAATAGGCAAAGGATTCAATGCAGTTCAGACAGAGCAGAGAAGGACAACAGGAATTATTGACAGAATCGGGTTATTCAGCAACTATTCCAGGGAGGAGATTGCACAAAAGAGCGGCAACTTCTTCAAGGGAGCAATGTCCACTCTTGCAGGCATTGTGTCAAGCGTCGGCCTTCATTACGCAAACATCATAGGAGGCTTCAGGCCTGCCGCATTAAACCTGCCTTTCATAGACCTGCCACAGTACGGACCCATACAAATTGGGGAAATAGTTTTCGGCGTTGGCATGGCTTCTGCAGCATATGTGGGCTCAGGACTTTCAGCTCCGAAAAAACAAAAGCTGCCTGCTGAAGGAAAACCTGTGGAAATACTTGAGGACATTGCCCAGGATACCCTGCAGTCATATGATTTTAACATGCCGCAATGGAAAGATGAGGGTGGCGTGATGACGCTGAAATTCAGGCTAAAGGAAGGGAATAATGAATCTTTAGTAAAGGTGGAAAAGCACGGCTTCAATTATGTGCTGTTCGACTCCAAGGACAAGAGCAAAAGGGTTACATTAAACCCTGACTCTGCAGCCTTCAGGAACATAGTCAGGATTTATAACAAGAAATACATCTGATTCTTTCAAAGGACAGTATTGTAGACAACCTACTAAAACTATGGGAAACCCTAAACGCCAAGGCTGCTTTATCTGAACATAAGGCATGAGAGATTCAAGCGAAACCGCAGATTTCGCAATCCAAGAGAATAGAGGCCAACAGCAGCCTAAGGAACAGAAAGCTTTATATAGCGGATATCGATTTTCTTTATAAAATCAGCGAAACCTTTAAAAAACAATATGGAAAAGAGCTCGCTGAAAGGTGCTTGTGATATGGTAGAATATGAACAGAATGCTCCAACACGCGACAATTCTAACGCTCAAGTTCTAGATGATATGATTCCTATGCTTACTTTAGACCAGATAGAAGACATGTACAGCAAGGCTTATGCCCAAAACCAAGCCCAAAGAGGTGAGAACTAAATGGCAGGACAAAAAGTCGTTACAGAACTTGCATACAAGCCTGAACTTAAGAATACAAAGATAATCATGGACGGGCCTAGCCCAAATATTGCTAAAACCGCCATAAGATGTGGCTTGCATGAAGACCTTGCTAATAGGGTAGACCAATTGCAAATCCAAATACACGAAGATGAAAGCGGCGAGCTCTATTTCTTTTCAAACGGCAAGCAAGTAGGCTTTGGCTATGTTCCTCCTAAATTAATCGTAAGTGTGCCGCAAAATTATGAAGAGGTGCAAAATGGCTGAGCAACCTCCATACCACAGGATTGATTGTGATAGCCTGTTGGTATGGGATTTCGAAATTCCGCACACTGTTAATTTAGTTGACCTTGTTAGGGACGCCAGAAAAACGCTGGAAACACTTTTCCCAAGTACAGAGTTTAAAGAAAAATTTCACATGTATGGTTTAACAGAAACAGAATTTACGCCTGCTGACGGGGAAAAATACGGAAAAGCTTTGGGGGTTGTGCAACAGATAAGGTCTCTTGGCATACCCATGGATTCAAAAATAGTTTTTTCTCCAACTGACCGGGAAATTCCTGCTCTTTATGTCAATTTAGACAGCGAATATCTAGGCGGCGCGGTGGAGGAAGACAGCGATTTGGAGCTCCCTGGCTTTACAAATGAGCAAAGAGCGGTTTTGTACAAAGTTTTAGCTCCCTACTTAGTTGAACGAAAAGGAAAAGGGGCTGGAGAAATAATACAGGAAGGCGGAAACCCTTGGGCAGAAAGAGGTAAAGCATAAAATGGCTGAAATGGTCAAGAGATGCCCTGAGTGCAACAGCATCAATCTGATGATTGACGAGCGCCACGGAGAGGTTATTTGCAAGTCCTGCGGAACTGTTCTTGATGAAAATATGGTCGACACATCTCCTGAATGGCGCGAGTTCTCTGAAGACGGTGAGGATAGGAGAAGGGCTGGAGCCCCAAGTACTTTCACAAAAGCTGACATGGGCACAGGAACTGCCATCGGCAGCGGAAGCGAAATTTACAACATGCCGGGTGCGCAGAGGCGCAGATTTTTGCGATTGAGGGAATGGCACAACAGAAGCTCAACATCACTTGAAAGAAATCTTAGGTATGCTTTGACTGAATTAAAGAGAGTTACATCTTTGCTGAACATACCTGCTCAGATTGAGGAAGAGGCTGCAAGGATTTACAATCTTGCTGTAAGAAAAGCTCTGGTCAGAGGCAGGTCAATGGAATCTGTTGTTGTTGCTGCTATCTACATAGCTGCAAGGCGTTTCAATCTCCCAAGGTCCCTGAACGAGATTTGCAAGATTACGGGAGCCAACAAGAGGGATGTCGGCAAGACTTACAGGTTCATAGCAAGGAGCCTGACAATCAAATTATTGCCATCGGGCCCTGTTGACTACATACCTAAATTTGCAAACAGGCTGAACTTCTCTGCATCAACGCAGACAAAGGCTGTTGAAATCCTGAAGAAAGCCCAGAACCTTGAGCTGACATCAGGAAGAGGCCCTATAGGACTATCAGCAGCTGCTCTCTATGTTGCCTCTTTGATAACTGGAGAAAAAAGGACGCAAAGGGAAATAGCAGACGCTGTAGGCGTAACAGAAGTTACAATCCGAAACAGGTATAAGGAAATCATAGAAAAGCTCGGCCTCAAGGATTTGATGGAAAAGGCCATGGACCAGGAAACTACTGACGAAGAAAGGAAGAAAGGAAAAGGCAAGCGCTAAACTTCCTTCAATATTTTCTTAAACTCTTTATCATTTGCATTTGTTTTTATCCCAGTATCAGAGAAGTGTGTCCTTGCAGCTGCAAACCCCTTGACCTGCAGCTTTCCTATAACATCAGTTATCTTTGGGACTTGCTTGAGCTTCATCTCAGCAAGGTCATAGAAACCAATCTCTGTGATGGGCGCTTCTTGAGAAATTGTATATAGAAGATGGCGAGTTTCTTCTGAGATGTTCTTATCCTTAAGAGATTCCCCCCGCATCTTTTCTACTAATTTAATGTCATAAAGAGGGCAGAGCCACATTGGCCCTGCATCTTGAAACATTCCGATGCTTTTGAGAACTTCGTCAGTCTTATCTGCTCCCCTTTCTGCTCTCAGGTAAGCTCTCATGTAATGCCTTGTGGTGTGAGCAAAGATTGGTGTGAGGGCAATGTCATATTGCGCACCAACTTCCTGCACCTTCTTAACCAAAATTCTCAAACCAATCTCATTCATCAAGTAATTGTACAAGGGCCAGGAGCCATACTTTCTTTTGCAAGCTTCTGGATATGTTCCGCAGAGCGCTGAAGTGTCTGTTGCTGTTACTGCTATGATGCCTCTGCGGTTTTCAACCGTGGCCTTGACTCCTGCGTCAAGAAATGGAACAGGAGTTCCAAAAGGGTCAATGTCAACATAGCCGAACTTCGGATCCTCAAACTTGTACCTGGTAGCGAGAAATTCGTGGGCGCGAAGATTTGAAACTTTTACAGATAATTTATTGAGCGCAGCATTTCGTTTGATAAACCCGAAGGCGGTTGGGCTTGCATCATTGATGTAAACCCGCTTTATGCCTGCTTCTTTCTTTATTCTCAATCCCCTCACGCCTGTTGCTGCCAGAAGGTCAACAGCAGATTGCGGCTTGGGGCTGGCTGACTTGAGAAGGAGTATGGATATATCCCTATTGAGGCGCATGTCAGGATTGTAGAAGACAGGAGCTTTTGCATCCAGCTTGTATTTCTTCGGATCGGGTATGATTAACTTGATGGAACCTTCTCGTACCTGAACTGTTTTTGTGTTGCGCACGGTTATGATTTAAAGAAATTTTCATTTTAAAGCCTATGGCAACGCACATCCTGTTAATAGGGCACGAAAAACCCTGTGGCTGAAGGAAGCAAAACTGTTTTGAAAAAGTTTTGGCGAATTATTTGCAACATTTAAAAGCGTATTTATCGCAAATTTTCTGTAATTAATCGTGAGGAGTGACAAGCACTTATAATACCTGATTTAGACATCCCTTTTGGTGTATTAAAACATGGCAATGGACGCAAAAACCTGGGGATGGATAAAAGTTGTAGGTGGAGCTGTAACCTTTTGGTGGGCATGGCAAGCTGGAATTGGTGCCAACCTAGCTGGTGCAGTAGCCATCTTGGGCGCATTAGCCTTCCTCGGCGGAATAAACATGGCTATGGGTAAGAAGTAAGTCTTACCCCTTAGTTTTCTTTTCCGAAGCCCAACAGGGCGAGGCACGACTAAAACCGAAAGGTTTTAGGCTGTGTATTTTTATTTTTAAACATGCCTAAGTTTATCATAGAACATTTGGAAACACAGATGTACCCTTGGTGCCTCCTTGAATACAGGCACATAAGCAAAAGGGTTGGCAGGAAGAACTTGATGTTCACTAACGTCACCACGCGTGACGAGGGGAAGCTCTCAGGTCTAGGGAAGGTTCACGACAAGTCTGTCAAGGCATTAAAGCTTGCCAAGGCCTGCGTGCTTGATCCAGCAGCAAAGAAAACACTTACCCCTCGCGAAGCGAGCAAGTACGACTTCTTTATCTTTGGCGGAATCCTCGGCGACAATCCGCAGAGATTTAGGACAAAGAGGAAGTTAAGTTCTAAACTTAAGCTGCCAACTTACAATCTTGGAGACAAGCAGATGTCAACTGACACTGCTGTAATTGTCTGCAATCTTATTACCAGGGGGATTCCTTTGGAGAAGATGAAGTTTCAAGATGACTATGAAATAGAAGAAGAGCCTGGCTTTTACAGGATACTTCCTTACCGATATCTTATGGAAAAAGGAAAGGTTGTTTTCACGCCAGGATTGAAAGCTTTGTTGAAGAAGATGGGGCACAAACTCTAAATCTTCTCCCAATTAATCTTGTGCTTCTCGAGGACTTCGAGTATTTTTGCCCTTTGGTAGCCCTTGAGGCCTTTCCATTCAAGGGCAACAAAATCTGGCTTGGGAATGGTTTTGTTTATCGCTTCCAGTATCAGTTCCTCTGTAAGAGCATCTATGTGATGGCTCGGGCATATGTGGCCAACTGCAAATTTTCCTTCAAACACAGACTTTGCAAACTTAGGCGAGTAGTGCGGGCCGCCGAAACCAACACAAACCTCTGTCTTCTGAGGTATCTCTTCAGATAAGACATTCATTACATTGGCAACGAGCCCACAGGCTTTCAAGTCTTTCCACTGTTCTTCAGAGGAACCAACTTCGCAGAACATTACAGGCAAGTCAAAGGTCGGGCCGTGGTGCGTGCACTCTAGTGTAATCTCATATGGCAATTTCAAATTATCTTTTGCATCCCTCATAAGCCTAAGGCCTTCCCCTATGTAAAGTGCTGGCGCTATGCTCAATGTCTGGGGCTTTCCTCCCAAGTCAGCCCTGTTCCAATTTCCAGTTGGGTGTACAGTTAACGCAGGGATTCCAGCTTCAGACCTGTGCGTGCTTGCCACAAGAATTAACTCTGGCTTTGGCTTTTTTGTTGCAAGATAATCGAGCTCAAGGACATTCTTCTGTGTTGTTTCAATCCTAACACCCGGACTTTCCTTGAGAAACTTGCCAATGTTGTTACTTGCTGGATTTGACTTGGAAACTACGAGGAGTTTCATGGAATACCTAAAGGATTGCGAAATATAAAACTATGCTGCCGCAGCGGGCACAGCAGCTTCAGCAGGTTTTGCAACTTCCGGAGCGGCATCGCCGCGAGGCGCAGCTGAACCCTGTTCAGATTGCGCTTTTGGTGTGATGTTGAAGTGCTTCATCAAATCAATTTCGCCATACTTTGTAATCTTGCAGTTGACTTGCATTGTGTCCTGTGCTACTGTATTACCCCTGACAAGCTTTCTTACCCTTATGCCTTTGAACTTCTTTGGCTTCCTGAATCCTGGCTTGTCGCCAGACAATATCAATCTTCTTTTCCCTTGGCCCATCAAATCAGGGTTCATCGGGAAGCCTGCCTTGTCGCTTCCGCCCGTGATTGTGAATTCAAAACCTGGCAGATTAATTAGCTCGCCCCTGAAAGTATCGCCTATCTTCTTGCCTAACAATTGTTCGGCATCAGGGCCTTTTATCTCTGCCTTGAAGCTTCTCTTGGTCTTTGAGTCCCCTATCACTAATTTAATTTCTGCCATATCTTGCTACCATGTATGTCACTGCCGGAGCAGTAAAACCTATTGCCATCCCGATTGCAGCCCCAATAGGGCCACCGAATGAATATCCCGAGCTTCCGCCGACCACTCCGCCAGCCACTATGACTGCCGCTGCGCCAGTCTTGGGTGTTGGCGCTTCACTCTGCAGGAAAGTTTCCAATTCCTTGTCGTCAATGCTTTTCATCATTTTATCGTGATGCGGCAGCTTGCCTCTCCAGCTCGGTCCTCTTTGTTATGCAGTTTGACTTTACATCTGCCTGCGATGCTGCTATGATTTCATCAGCAAGGGAATTCCACATGTGGGCCTTGCCCTTTACAGATTTTACGAAGGCGCCCTGGACCATCCATCTTAAT
>DATEUM010000036.1:0-5009 GCA_035283085.1 Candidatus Nanoarchaeia archaeon | reverse complement strand
GGTATTGGAACTATGGAGTCTGACAGTGCAGTTGCTGCAAACACGCCGATCAGGCCGTAGTTTTCTATCAAACCCTGCACAAAAACCGCATCAAGCGCCATCAAACATCAACAAAGACTTCGCCACCTTTAATTGTCACCTTATAATTCTTCACAGGCTTTTTTGCTGGCGGACCCACAACTTTGCCTGTCTTGACATCAAATTTCGAGCCGTGCCAAGGGCACGTAATTATAGTTCCATCCAAATCTCCCTCGCAAAGAGGGCCGCCCGCATGCGTGCAAGTATTGTCAATGCAGTAAACTTTTTTTCCAATTTTGAAAAGTGCCAGTTTCTTGCCTTTGACGGAGATGCACATTTTGGCTTTCAATTTGCTTAATTGCGCTACCTTTTCCATTTGTCAACTGTAGATGGTGCTTTAGGCGAGCCTCTTACGTTAAGTATCATGTTCCTGTTGCTTTCCTTTGCAGGATATAGGCAGTACATCATCTGCGTCCCCCACTTCTTGTTTATTTTTGCAAAAATCTTGCTAATGCCGCGGAAATCCTGCTCTGTGAAATGTACCAAGCCAAGATTCAGGTCGAACTCATACTTGTCAGGCTTCCCATCATAGAATTTCAAAGGGATCTTTCCATATAACTTGAATTCAAAATTCGTCAGCTTTTTTATTGCCTCATTCAGCAATTTCTTGTTGCTGAATGGTTCCAGTGGGTTAAAGGCAGCCATATGTAAGATTTATTAATGCCTATTATTTAAGGTTTGCATGGCTTTAAGCGTCTTAGCATACATACTTATCTTCAGCTTTATCGGCTCTGTCGCGGGCTTGGCAGGAGGCCTGCTCTTATTGCTGAATGAAAAATATGCCAAGGGAATATCCTTATTTTTAGTTAGCTTTGCCGTAGGTGTCCTTATTGCAGCAGCATTCCTCGACCTTTTGCCGGAAGCAGTTGAGCTTGGCGGGGAGAGCATATGGCTATGGGTAGTAATTGGCTTCGGTTTGTTTGTAATTCTGGAAAAAGCATTTATCTGGCACCACAGCCACGAAATTCTCCCGCACAAGCACAGGCATCAGCACCCCGCAAGAGGCTCTTATGTTTACCTTCTAGTTGCCGGCGATACTTTGCATAATCTCATAGATGGCGCCATAATAGCCGCCAGCTTCCTGATAGACATAAAGCTTGGAATAATAACAACTTTGGCAGTTTTCCTGCACGAATTGCCAGCAGAAATCGGAGACTTCAGCGTAATGATTCACGCAGGATGGAAAAGGGCAAAAATAATTGGAGCAAACTTATTCTCTGCACTCGCAACATTTGTTGGTGCCCTGAGCGTTTACTTTTTCTCGGGAAGCGTCGATGGCAATCTTGCGCCTATCGTGGCTCTGGCGGCTGGAGGCTTCATCTACATAGCAGCCGCAGATTTGATTCCAGAGCTGAAACACGAAATAGAACTCAAGAATACCATGATACAGATAGTGCTTATGATATTGGGTGTAGCACTGGTTTATTATCTCGGCATACTATTGCCAGAGTAAAATGGTATCTCTCAAGGAAAGAAGGAAACTCTTTCTAAGGATTTTCTCAGCAGCACAAAAGAAATACGGCAAGCTCGAAAAAAGATTAGCAGCAGAGGACTGGGGAGCAGATTGGCAAGTCCTCATATCAACAATTATGTCAGCACAGAGCAGGGATGAGACAACCATTCCAATCGCAGAAGCCCTTTTTAGGAAATATCCTAAACTGGTGAAGCTCTCAAGGGCAAGGTACAAAGATGTCCTAAAGATTTTCAAGAGTCTAAATTACAACAGAACAAAAGCCAAGCACGTTATCGCAGCTTCTAGATATATCCTTGAGACTTACAAAGGTAAGGTGCCCGAAAACATTGATGACCTAATCAAGATACCCGGTGTTGGTAGGAAGACTGCCAACATAGTAAGAGTAGAAGTTCATGGTCAACATGCCATACCTACCGACACCCACGTGCACCGGCTTAGTAATGTCCTAGGGTTAGTAAAAACCAAAACTCCAGAACAGACAGAGCAGGAATTGATGAAAATCGTGCCCAGAAAATACTGGGCCCCACTTAATAGGATATTTGTATTGTGGGGAAAGGATGTGCCAGGGAGAGATAAGAAAAGATTGTTAAAGTCGATCGGCCTTTAAGTATTCATTTACAGCAGACACTATTTCTTCGTGGAATTTATTTGTAAGGGTGCATAACTTTTTCCTAATCACTTTTTCGTGGACTGTAAATAATCTATGGGGCTTAACCCAGCTTTGAAACGGCAAGTTGCCAGACGCGAAACAATCTTTACCGATTTTGATACCTTCTTTTGTCAGGTTGCTTGTAACCAAGCAACAAATTCTATCTTCAGAATTGTTTAACTTTTTGTTTGAAACTATTACTGCAGGCCTTTGCTTCGCACCGCTTAAATCGGAGTAAGGGAAAGGTATTAGCACGACGTCGCGCTGATCATACATCGTTCCACCTTTCATCAGCTTCGTTGTCCCAGTCCTTTTCTAAAACTTCTTCAGAGGCCAGCATAGTCATAATGGATTCCTTTTTAGGGTGCTTCTCTAATTTCTCAAGAATTTCTATTCTCTGCTCTATGACTTTGCGTACAAACTCGCTCCACTTTATCTCAGAGTGCTTGCGCATTTTCTTGTAGACAGAGTCTTCTATGGACAAGGTTATGTTTGTCATGCATAAATAAGTGAGCCCACTTATTTAAGGCTTTCGGTATTTGTATGGCCGAGATAAATCAGGATGTGCCAGGCAAGGACAAGAAGAAGCTGCTGAGGTCTATCGGCTTGAGTAAGGCTTAAAAGTTCTATCCCGCGTTCATTTTTTTCGCAAGAGCAAGCATCTTTTGCTTATCTTTAAGGTCTAAAGGCCATATTGTGTCAGAAGAAATTTTCTTTCCAGGGCAATTCATAGTGTAGACAAAAGCCCTATATTGTTTACCTTTAGCATCTTTAATCGTAACATCTTCTTTATGATACCATCCGCCAGGTTCGCAGAATTCCCACATATCTAACTTTTTTTCCTGCTCAGAGGTAAGGTAATAAGCTCTTCCAGGTAATACTCCTTCGCCAGTCTTGCGCGGGTATAGAGAGCGGAATTTTTCTAAATCCCAATTATTAGCTAAAACATTTTTTACAAATTGTGGTATGTGTTCGTCAGTACCTTGCTGAACAAAAAGCTCATAGCCTTCGAGTACGGCATCAAAATTTTTTGGTACTGTTCCTAATATAGAGCCAACGTAATCCGTATCTCGGAGTGTTCCAAAACCAAACATTATGCTTTTATCTTTGGCCATTTCTTCCAGACTCTGCTCAGAAGATAAAATAGTTGCCATTGTATTTAAACGTCTCTTTTCCCTTGCAAATAAGCTTCCCTTACTTGATTCGCAACTTCAAGCATCCTTCTTTTGCCGTTAAGGAAGATTGGCAAGCCACAGAATTCGGCAGTATCATCATTTAGTAATTTAGAAGCAAGATCTTCAGCAGGTATTAAAACGCGGTTTGGGTCTTCTATGTACTCAGTCTGGACAGGTGCTAATTGGGCAAGAAAACTGGGACTCTTAATAGATACTTCTGTTGGCGTGTACCCTAGTCCAGGTATCCCCAAATTACCAATCAGCTTTCTCTGCTCTGGTGTTATGACCCATAGCATTCCATCTGCACATTCACCTGGCGCCTTTCTTATGGCGTAAGTCATAAAGTGTTCTTCATCGCGCCAACTTTTTCTCAAGATTTGTTTAACTGGCCCCGGAATCTGACTCCAAGTCTGGATGCAAAGTTCGAAATCTGGCAACTCCACATAATTACCTGCTTTTGGGAGATGGCCAGTAATAGCTTCTATCATTTCCGCCGCAGCGTTAGATCCGTAGCCGAAATATAATACGTCTTCAGGTTCTATTTGTTCAAGTTCAAACGTTTGGATTATAGGACCATCAGCATCTACAAATTGCCAATGCTGAACTCCTCTATGCGGCACGGGTTGCACATAGCCTTGGACCTGCAAGGAGTAAAGTTCTTGAAGTAATGTAGGCTTTGAAATCTTAACTCCTTTGTTCGAAAGTTCCTTAAGCAGCTGCGAACTAAGCAGCCTCTGTTCAGTCGATTGCCGAAGGATTTCCGCGATCAACCTTGATCTTTCACCTGTTTTTTCGTTTGCCATTTATGTCACCTGTCTCGGCTCAGATTTTACAACAGCTTTCTTTGCAAGCTCTTTGTACAAGCCTATAAGACCCGAAAACCTAGCATCTTTATCTAATTGCAATTGTTTTGTGCTGCCTTCTATGTATCTAAGTCCATAGGTTAGCCTTGGGCTAAGAGTTTTGATGGGCTCAGTTATATCCCCTCTCCAGTAAAAGTCTATACCGAAATTTAGCCTCAATGGTGAGCGCATATTTGGAGCTAAAGTCAAGCGGTCTGCTCCGGCATGACCGCTAGGCAGTACTATCCATGCTGGCAGCTTTGGCAAACATTGTAGATCTATTCTGTCTGGTGATGTAATATGTAGGTGGGGAAATTCTCCGCGAAAGCCACACATGGAATCCTTATCTAAAAAGGACCTAAATTCTTCATATAATTTATCTTGCTTTCGCAACGTTGGCGCAGCATCCATGCCGGTTGGCGCAGCAAAATAACATGCATCGAACCCTACAGCATCAAGCTCCAAAGCACTAGCACTCATCCTGATTATATCGGACAAATCCAGCAGCGGCTCAACAGTAACATCTCGGATTGTTTCGGGCCTTTTCCGTTTCGCCTTTCTGTTGCTAAGCACGCCTTCATCATCATGTCCCGGATATTCTATGCATGTCATTTTATTTTTCTCTAATATCGAGCGCTCCAGTTTTGTCGCCAGCATGCTCTACAAGATACCCGAGCTTCTCACAAATATACCTGAAATGTTTTCGAACCGCCGCGTCACTTATACCATATATTCCAGAAATCTCTGATTGCGATCTGGCGTCTTTCATAATTCCACCAGCTACATAATGT
>DATEUM010000035.1:0-2841 GCA_035283085.1 Candidatus Nanoarchaeia archaeon | reverse complement strand
CAACGCCTTGATTTTTAATTTTCAATTTTCCCTTTTGCAAGTTATAGCAACCTTAATAATTGTTTGACGTTATCCGCAACTAAGCGCGCAGATAATAAAATTCCTTTGAGCCCTTTATCCTTATCTCCTAAAATACTCAGTTCACGAGATATAGTTGCTTGTGTTCTATTTGGATGCCCAACAACAAACTGCTCCAATCTGTTTATTTGACTTGCGGCATCAGACATTTCATTGCTAAGTATTGTGCAATGACCCCTCACCCTATTTATCGCATTGATTAAATCGCGCGAACAGTTGGCTGCCACACACCGATTCATCGCGTCTGTAAGTGCTGCAATAGCATTGTTGATGATTGGGCCTGCAGCATGTAAATAGTCCACTACATATTTGGCGTCTTTAACAAACTCAGTTTGAAATGATTCGCCTGATCTTGTATCAGCAATATGTTGGAAAAAACCTCCCCTTTCTCCTGCGTTTACAAGATGCACAATATTGTGCAATTTTTGCAGCTCTACAGCAGTCAAACCCAGATCTCTAAGCACTCCGTCTAAGTCTTGCAATGCAATTCTCAAATCCTGTCTTATCTGGCCAAGTTGTGCGGGTGGGACTCCTGGTGGCAAAGCTGGCGGTATTCCTGGTGGAACTACTGGAGGTATTATGGGCGGCGGAGGAATTATAGGACCTGGCGGGGTTACTGGAAGATAGAAAGGTCCTGATGGTGTTAGTGTTGGCATTGGGCCCGGGCCTATTCCTGGCATTGTTGGAAGTCTGCCACCTCCGAATGTCGGAGCACCGGCGTGTCCTGATAAATATCTGTATGCCATCACGAGGCCCGCTATGATTAGAATTATTATGCCGATGAGAATTATTATTGAACCTAATTCACTCTGGTCAAAATTGAAAAGTATGAAACCTAATGCCACCATGGCGAGTCCTATTGCGGCCGCTATTGCAGTAACAGTCCACTGGCCTTCCCTAATCTTCAGGACAACGTTAATTACTCCGAGCACAAGGTAAAGTGCTGCAAGAATTATTGCGCCTGTTGAAACATATGCGGTGAATGGTATCTGCTGCTGCCATATGAAAAATGCGGCACCAAATGCGACAAGGATTGCAAAAACACCCATTGCTTTTTTCGATTCTTCTTTCCTCGTGAAACTCTCAACAGCATTGATGGCTGCAAACAATGCAGTAAAAATAACTCCGAAACCCAGCAGAAAATCCATTACGGGGCAGTTAAATGCTCCAGATGGGCAGAACTGTCCTAGCGCGAGGTCAAATCCTCGCTCAAGAAGGGATTGCTGCGCATATGCAACTGGCAGAGCTGCGGATAAACCTGCAAGGAAAGCTAGTAGCCTCTTGTGCATGCCCTAAAAGGGCATAGGCGGTTTATATATTTTGCAGCGAAACTGGAGGTAAGTCTTATGGTCAATGTGCTTTAGGTTTTGCGAAGCCTAGATTTGAGAGATACCCCAGTCAGTGCTTCAAGTATTCCTCTTCCTTGTGGTTTAGCTTTGCAGGAACAATTAGAACGCAAGGCGGGCTGCCGAAATCTGCTTTAGAAATCTCTAATGCCTTGCCAATTTTAATGAAAGAGTTTTCCGTGCCAAGCCTTGCAGCCCCTATACAAAGGGATTCCTCTGTGAAAACATTTTCCTTTCTCTCCAGAGCGGAACTAGTTCCGCTTGGCCCAGCTGAAATCTTTTCAGCTCGGGTTTGGTTAATCTCTAAGAGAATGTTGATAGCCTCTCCTATCTTAAGATGTTTCCCAGTTTCTGTATTAATTTCAAGCAAAAACAAAGTGTGTGCATCAATCGACTGGTTTTCCTTGAGAACGTCAAAAAAAGATTCTGGCTTGTAGTTTTCAGTGGGGATGGGGATGCTGGTTACCTTCCCAAAACGATAAAGGGATAACCCAGTTTCCGCTACGGCAGTAAATATCGATGGGGCATGCACAATTTGCGCCTTGATATTTTGTTTCTTTGCCAGCAGCAAAAGTTCCTGGTGTGTTGTTGCTGCCAGAGGGTCACCATAAACCAAAAGGGCGACATTCTTCACGCCAGCCTCTTCCAGAAACAAAAGTTCCTCTTCCGTCTGTTTCCTGTCCAGCAAATGTATTGGTTTGCCCAATAATTTCTGCAGCTGCAATGGCGTAAAATCTGAAACAGAAGTGTAAGTTTCAAGATAGACTTCCTGGCATTCGCTCAATGCTTCCAGGGCTTTCATCGACAAGTCCTTCCATCCCAATCCAAGTCCTATTATGTACAGCATAGCGTTTTTAAGCTCCGATGCTTTCTAAAGCCTTATGGGCATCATAAAAAACATCTTAAAAAGGATTTTAACTGGTGCGGAAGAGCTCAGCGCTGAGCTTTTACGGGAAACCAAAAGAACAGTAAGGATTTCCTTAGATAAAAGTAAAAGAACTTCTAATGAACTTGCGGCGCTTAGGCGCGCATGGCAAGATTCTCTTAATGTTATTCAGGAACAACGACAGGAACTAATTCTTACAAAAGCTAAACTTACTTCTGCCAGAGAAGGTATGTTAAAAGGAGATGTTGCCCAAGAAGAAACAAGAATTAAACAGCTAGAAGCTCAACACAGGCAAGATGCTAACGCCATATTTGCAAAAACTAATGATGAGGTAAAAGATTTAGCTGTAGTGGTGTATGATATTAAAGGAGAAACTAAAGATACAGAAACTGAGTTGAAAGAAGCAATAAAATTAGGTGAAAAAAGGCTTGCTGCCGAACTGCAAGAAGATCTAATACGAGAAAGACAAAGGCTAGCTTTAGTTAAACGTCAGTTGGAATTAGCTGAAATGGAACTAAGCTTAATTAAAAG
>DATEUM010000034.1:0-4234 GCA_035283085.1 Candidatus Nanoarchaeia archaeon | reverse complement strand
CCTTGTCAGGGAAGGCCGCGTGTCAAGGGGAAGCCTTGTGAAGATAAAGAACGCTCAGGTAAAGAAAGGCCTGAAGGGCGACAATGAAGTCCATGTCAATTCAAGGAGTTCTGTAATTGTAACCTCGCAGGAAGAAGGCGGAAAAGAAGATTACATCAAGACGTGCACAGTTGCTGAACTGCAGGACAATGTCAGGGCATCTGTAATAGCTGAAGTGGTAGGCCTGTTCGAGCCAAAATTATATCCAACTTGCCCTGTATGCAACAAGAAAGTCATTCCTGCTGTTGAAGGATTTCTTTGCGCAGAGCACAAGAAAGTCACTCCGGGCGAGTCCATGCTGCTGTCCTTTCACCTAGATGATGGAACTGCTGTAATAAGGACTGTTGCTTTCGGGAAGAATGCGGAAAAACTATGCGGACTTAACATTACTGAAATAAAATCTTTAGGCACAGAGGCGACAGAAAGCATAAATGCCTTCCTATTGGGCAGGACAATACGCGCAACAGGCATGGCGAGAGACAACAAGAATTACGCAAGGCTGGAATTTGCAATCAATGATGTGGACGTCGAGCCAAACCCAAAAAATTTGGCTATGAAAATGATGGAGGCTTGAAGTGGTGAAGAAAAAAGAGGAAGAACTTGAAGAAATTTCAGTAGAGGAAATTACTGACATTTCAGAACTGCCAGGAATTGGAAAAGGGACTGCGGAAAAATTGAAGGCTGCAGGTTATAATGATATTATGTCAATTGCTGTCGCTACTGCTGTTGCTCTTGCTGATGTGGCAGAGATGTCAAAACCGACTGCACTAAAAGCGATACAGGCCGCCAGGATTGTTGCGAAAATAGGCTTCAAGTCTGGAGACGATTTCCTGAGGGACAGGGAATCCACAGAAAGGATTTCGACTGGAAGTACGGCATTAAACGGCCTTCTGGGGGGCGGCGTTGAAACCAGAGGAATTACAGAAGCATTTGGCGAATTCGGATCTGGAAAATCACAATTAGGATTTCAATTAGTTGTAAATGCGCAACTGCCGAAGGAACAGGGGGGCTTGGGCGGGCAGGTAATTTTCGTAGATACTGAGGGAACATTCAGTCCGGAGAGGATTGTGCAACTGGCGAAAGCGGCAGGGCTCGACCCAGTTACAGTGCTAAAGAACACCAGGGTGGCAAGAGCATATAGTTCGGATCATCAGATGCTTCTTGTTGATAAAATCGATGAGCTGATAAGGAATGAAGGGGTAAATGTCAAATTGATAGTAATAGATTCCTTGACTTCGCTATTCCGATCAGAGTTTGCTGGCCGCGGTTCTCTAGCTGATAGGCAGCAAAAGATTAACAGACACCTACACACCCTGCAAAAATTGGCAGACGTTCATGGCTTGGCAATATTTATGACAAACCAAGTCATGGCAAACCCCGCAATATTCTTTGGAAACCCGACGCAGGCTATCGGAGGCCACATTGTGGGCCATGCCGCTACATACAGATTATATCTTAGAAAGTCTAAGGGCGAAAAGAGGATTGCCAGATTAATCGATTCGCCGCACTTGCCCGAAGGCGAAGCAGTATTCAATGTTACAACAGAAGGGATAAAAGACGTTGAGAAGTAGAGAGATAAAATGTCTGCATGGCTCGGAAAGGATGTTGCGAAATTTGTAAAACAACCCCCAGAAATTAAGATAAACCCCAACGGCGTTGACATGAAAGTCTCAGAAGTTTGGATGATAGACTTCGAAGAGGAGGCCTTGCTTCATGGCAACATCAGAGAGGTGAACAAAAAACTTATCCAGCCGGATTCTGGCGGCTTTTTCAACTTATGGCGAGGAATTTATGACATCAGAGTCGCTAACGAAGTTGCAATACCCCAAGATGCTGTAGGATTATGTTTCCCGCGCTCTTCACTTAACAGGTTGGGAACAATAAAA
Source organism: Candidatus Nanoarchaeia archaeon (assembly GCA_035283085.1). Taxonomy (GTDB): domain Archaea; phylum Nanobdellota; class Nanobdellia; order UBA10117; family UBA10117; genus DATEUM01. The sequence goes on along the minus strand of DATEUM010000034.1, from coordinate 2,309 downwards.
TCAGACGGCGGAGTATGGGACTCTGGCTACAAAGGTTTCGGCACCCAAACCTTGCTCGTGCCAATCAAAAGAATTCGCATACATAAGGACGAATTCTGGTTTCAGCTGATGTTTTTCTCTAACAAGGATGTTGCTGACTTGAAATATGATGGGCATTGGCAGGGTGAGAAGCCAAAATGACAGATGCAAGTTTTGTGCTGATAGGAATAGCGCTGTTTGGGACAATTGTAGGCACTTACACAGACTTAAAGGCCCGGCTTGTGCCAGACTGGACTAATTATTTCATGCTGGCATCAGGCATCGGAGCATATGCCGTCATCTCTGCTGTTGAGAAAAGCATCTGGCCAATTATATTCTCGCTGGCAGGAGCTGCGATTTTCTTCGCAGTCGGCCTTTTGCTATATGTGGCTGGCATGTGGGGCGGCGGAGATGCAAAATTATTGGCCGCATATGGAGCAATGTTTGCGCCTTTCCCTGCTGTTGCCTTATGGCCTTTCCTTTTCAGCCTGTGGGTAAACATACTTGTTTTCGGAGCAGTTATCGGAGTAATAGGAATGCTTGCTATTTTCTTGAAAAATTACAGCAAAGCGATGCCTGAGCTGAAGAAAGACTTTGCTAAAAACAAATTCATAGCATATTCGCTGGCAGGTGCCGGCTTTGTGTCCGCTGCCCTGTCAGTTTACAAGCTTGTTTTTGCCATGATATTAGGAATTATCATATTGATTTTTCTGATAATGATTTTTAGGGCCACGGAGCGCGTGTGCCTGGTTAAAAGAATAAAACCGAGCCAGCTTGTCGAAGGCGACTGGATAACAAAAGAAATTTCTGCTGACAAATATCACTACAAGCCAAAGAAAAGCGGGGTAACGAAGGAAGAAATTATTGCCTTGATAAAAATGGAAAACGCTGGAAAAATTAAGGAAGTCGAAGTAAAGGATGGCCTGCCGTATCTGCCAGCATTCCTGATAGCGCTGATAGTAACGCTGACTTACGGGGATGTTTTCTACCAGATTATGACGAATTTGTTTCTGTAAAAGGGTTACCTCTCAACATAATGGCTTCTTGCTCTGGGCATGAGAGATTTCAAGTAGAAGTCTCTTAACTAGGGCACTCTGGGCTTGACTTTTATTGGCTTCTGCTTTTTCTTTGGCTCTTCAGGCTTTTCCTCTGGTGGAGGTTTTTGCTCTTCTGCATGCCTGTGCATTTCTTGGGGAGCCTCTCCTGAAGCTATTTCGGCAGCCTTTTCCTGCAATCTTTTCTGTATTTCTTCAGCCTGGCCTTCCTTCATTGTTTGCGGGTCCCATGTCAAGACAACCTTGTCGTCCTTAAATCTTGGAATGACATGAAAGTGGATGTGCGGCACTGCCTGCCCTGCTATGGCGCCGTTGTTCTGGATAACATTGACGCCTTCTGCGCCAAGCGCCTCTATCTGCGCCTGCGTTATGACTTTTATTAATTGCAAAAGTTTTGCGTTCAGCTCATCAGGAAGCTGCGGCAGGTATGGAACATGAACCTTTGGTATTACCAAAGCGTGGCCTGGATTGGCTGGCCTTATGTCAAGAAAAGCCATCACTTCGGGGCCGTTATAAATTACCGCTGACTTGACCTGCCCTGCAGCTATTTTGCAAAATAAGCATTGTTGTTCAGCCATCAAACTTCACCGCGCGCAATCATTGCATCTGCAACCTTTTTAACGGCTACGGTGTAAGCCGCGAGGCGCATGGGAATCCTTTTCCCCAGGTGCTCTTTCAGGACAATGTTGAAAGCTCGCGTCATTGTTTTGTCGAGCTTTTGGAAAACTTCTGTTTCATCCAAATAATAGCCGCTAAGGTTCTGCGACCATTCCAAGTAGCTCACCGTGACGCCGCCGGCGTTGCAGAGGAAATCCGGGATTACAAATATTTTTGTCTTATTGATAATGGCGTCAGCATCAGGCATCGTGGGCCCGTTTGCAGCTTCCGCAAGGATTTTGCATTTCAGGCGCGAGGCATTTTTGCCCGTGATCTGGTTTTCAAGAGCCGCAGGCACCAGGATATCGCACTTTAATTCGAGCAATTCTGCATTGGGGATGCATTTTGTTCCCTTTAAACCATGAAGGTTTCCTGTCTTCTCCTTATGCCGCTTGGCTGCTTCAATGTCGAGCCCTTTTTCATTGTAAATCGCGCATTTCGAGTCTGAAAGCGCTATTATTTTTACACCGAGCAATTCCTTAAGATAGAAAACCGTCCAATACCCGACATTGCCAAAGCCCTGCACTGCGGCAGAGGCATTTTTCGTGTTAAACTTGATGTGGCGGGCAGCTTCCCTTA
>DATEUM010000033.1:0-17414 GCA_035283085.1 Candidatus Nanoarchaeia archaeon | reverse complement strand
CAAAGTTTTCAAGCATCCCGAAAACTGGAGGTTTTCGCAATGAAAGAAAAACCAGTAGAACTAGAAATTACAGGATGGATGGATGCGCTTCAAGACAAGAAAGTCTATCAAGGCAAAAGCCTGCGTGAGCTTTTTTACTGTGGCGATGTGCCGCTATGGTGGTTTATCAGGCCGCTTCTGCTGTATCCCACAATACAACAACTCGCTAAAGCCTTCAAGGCTGGCAAAGACTTGCAATCAGTTGAGTTGAATAAGGTGAAATTGATTCTTGCAGAACAATATATTAAAACTAGAGATAAAATACGGGCCAGCTTGGGCAATAAAACATTGCAAAAGAGCATTTCTGCAGGAACCAAACCAAAAATTCTTGCAATTACCCTGACTAAATCGTGGAAAAGCTATGAGGACCACATTAAAGGAAGCACTGTTGGTGACTCTTTAATCGGACCAGTCATAAGCGAGTTGGAGAGATTACCTTGCGATATAGTTTGCGTGGATGCTGATTATTCCAAACAGCTAAATTTCAGGATTTTAAGGGATAAGGTCAGCAAGGGACATTTTATCTTGGAGACCTATCTTACAAGTGAAGGCAGAAAGAAGGCTGAAAATCGCATCAAAGAGATAAAGGTGCTTTGGAATTCGCTCAAACAAGAGGCTTCTTTTAAGGACTTATTTGTTTACGAAGGAAAAAACATCTTTAACGCCTTGAATGCGAGATTGGAAACTGTCTTTTCAGAGCTTTACTTGTTTAGGGTAATTCGTGCTCTTGAAGCCATAAACAATATGATAGAAACTGAAAAGCCTTCTGTAATTTTGACTTCGATTGAAAAGGGCTATTATGGCCTGGCTCTGACTTACATTGCACGCAAGCGCGGAATTCCTGTTATTGGAATACAGCACGCCATGATCGCTAATGCTACGCAAGATTATACCCACAAAAAAGTTACGCTATCTGTTGAATCATTAGACTATCCTATAGTAGACAAGACTGCTGTTTATGGTAATGCATCGAAGAGGCTGCTAATGCGAAGTGGCTACCCAAAATCTACCATTGCGGTAACAGGCCAGCCAAGGTACGACCAATTGGAAAATTTGAGGCAGAAATTCAACAAGAAGGAATTCTGCGCGGCATATGGTTTGGATCCAGACAAAAAAATCTTTGCGATAATGGGGCAGATTCTCAACTCACAGGAAGAGCGTGACAAATTTTTGAGGGGCTTGCTGCGGGCGTTGAAAAATTTTCCGGAACTGCAAATAGTTGTAAAACCAAAAGCACACGAAGAATGGCACAGGCAAGTTGTGAAAGAAGAATATCCTGCGGCAGTTGTCTTGCCTGCTGAAATGGGCGCATTTGAGCCCTTGCTGGCATGCGATTTCATGGCTACAGTGACATCAACGACTGCATTGGAAGCCATGATGCTTGAAAAATTTGTACTAATAATAAACTTAACAAACCAAAGCGCGGCGCAGCCATACATAGAGAGCGGTGCAGCACTCTATGCGACGAAAGAAGACAACATAGGAAAAGAGATACAAAGGCTGCTGAATGATAACAAAGTTAGGCTACGATTGAAAAAGAGCATGAAGAAATTTGTATCTGAAAATGTCTATAAAAACGATGGAAAGTCTTCTGCGCGAGTTGCAGATTTAATTTACAAAGAAGCAACAAAAACAAGACTTAAAAAACTGCCCCTTTTCATTCAAAAATGATAATCGTAGATTTAGGTTGCGGCTCGAAAGAAACTAAGGTAACACCCCAAGTCTTAGAGAAAGTTTCTGGAATAAAGGTTGAAAACTCAACAATCGTCGGAGTTGACCTGTCCTCTGAAACTGAATATAATGTTGATTTGGAGAAGGGCAAACTTCCCTTCAGAAACGAAAGCGTGGATATGTTTTACAGCTCTCATACTTTCGAGCATCTCTATGACATAGAACACATTATGCGAGAGATTTACAGATGTATAAGGCCTGATGGTTTGTTAGTGGTGCGAGTACCACATTATTCTGCACCAAATGCCAAGACTCCTTTTCATAAGTTGTATTACAGCTATAACAATTCGTTTGCACATTATATTCCAAAAGTTATAGCCAAGAAACATACAGAACACTATTCGCACGTAAGGTTTAATTATGTCAAGCGAAGGCTAAGATTTGGTAGGTTCTTTAGATTTTACGCTGAACCCTTATTCAACCTTTTTCCGCTATTTTACGAGCGATACCTTTCGGGAATCTTTCCTTGTGATGAGTTACTCTTTGTAATGAAGCCTGTAAAATAGAAGGGTTTAATAAATTATCATTTTATGCCTAATTATGAAAGACGTTTCTAACAATGATGTTGAAAAAAACATACCCTTAGTGGCTAGAAAAAGTCCTGAGCAAAGGACTATTGTCGATTTGCCTTATGGAGTTGGCGTTGGGGGTGATAGGATTACGGTCATAGCAGGGCCTTGCGCAGTCGAAAGCTTAGAACAGATTATGGACGTAGCACTTAATGTAAAAAAAGCGGGTGCAGATGCTCTTCGCGGAGGGATTTACAAGCCTTTGACATTCCCTTACGTCAAGAATTTCAAATACCCAGACTTGGGCGAGAAAGGTTATCAATATTTATCTGACACCGGAAACAAGCATGCCTTGCCGACAGTTTCTGAGGTAGGCAGCAAAGAGGATATTCAATTAGTTTCAAAATATGTAAATGTTTTACAAATTGGTGCGAGAAATATGCAAAATTTCCCACTTCTGGAAGCTATTGGCAAAACTGAAAAACCAATTCTTCTGAAAAGACACCCTGGCATGTCTTTGAGAGATTGGCTTGGCGCCGCTGAATGGATTGCTTACGGTGGGAATCTCAACATAATACTCTGCGAAAGAGGCATTTCAGCACCCCACACGCACAACCCTAATTCAAGATTCTTACCAGACATAGCGGCAATACATTATGCTAAAAGACATAGCCATTTACCTGTTATATTTGATCCTAGCCACTCAACTTTCGATCGCGAAGCAGTTTCGTACATGGCTAAAGCGGCGATAGCCGCAGGAGCTGATGGCATAATAATAGATGTGCATCCAGAACCTGAGAAAGCTGCTGTTGATCCATTGCAAGCTTTAAATTATGAATCTTTTGGAAAATTGGTGGACGAATTGCGAGGGATAGCCAAAGCAATTGGCAGGACATTATGATTTTAGATAGCGTACAACAATATATAACAAACAGACTTCCCGAAATAAAGGAGAGCACTGTTTGTGGCATTATAGGAGGCAAGCCGTCACAATCTGCCCGCAGCCCTGCGGTTTGGAATTACGTTTTCCAGCAGCAAGGCATGGACGCCATATTCTTGCCATTTGATGTAGATTCACAAAAAAACTTGGAGCAACTGGCGAAGGTTTTGAGAGAATCTGATTTTGTAAAGTGTGTTAGCGTTACTGTTCCTTACAAGGAAACTGTTATGAAATATTTGGACTCAATTGATGAAAAGGCAAAAAATATTGGCGCAGTTAATTTTATCCATAGACCAAATGATGGCGAACTTGTTGGGTATAACACTGATGGATTGGGTGGCTTGAAAAGTTTGCTGGAACCATCACCGGGCCAGACAGAACCATTCGTAGATACTTTGGAAGGCAAAACTGTTTTACTAATAGGTGCCGGCGGAGCTGCTAAAGCATTGGCTCACTATATAGGTACAGAACTTGGTGAAGATGGGCAACTACGGATAAAAAACCGAAATTCTGGAAAAGCTATCAAGCTGGCTCAAGAAATTAGTCAAAATTATGGAGTATTTGCTGATGGATCTGATGAGAGTATAGGACCGCCCGCCCATCTTAGAACCATAGATTTAGTTGTCAACGCGACTATGAAAGGTCAAGCTGGGATAGTAAAGGCTGGCGAGCGCTTTACCTGTTTAGAACCATATTCTGCCCTTTATAGTGCGAATCCAGCCACTATGAAAGTTTTCAGCTACGCCGAATGGTTCGATAAGTCACAAGAAGACGTTGTTGAAAACAATAGGGTGTCTGCCAGAACCGCAGGTTTATTGCCAAAAAAAACAATGTTTTTTGATGCTGTACACACTCCTATTGAGACTGTAATGTTAAAGCATGCAAGATGGTCTGAACATAAAACTCTGAATGGCAAAGGAATGAATGTTTGCCAAGCTGCTGCAGCCTTTAAGATGGCTTTCCCAGGAGCGGACTATAAGAAAGTACTAGAACTTATGTACTCTGCGCCTTAGTTTGCTTTAATCTCTCTAAAGCGATTTTTTCGGCTAACCAAAAGTCAAATTCGCTATCTATGTTAAGACTCTCCTCAAAAGACATCAAGACAGGCTCAATTTTCTTGTGTTGCAAATTTTCCCTGTCCAGAGACGTTGTGAAAGCGACAAACATAGTACCATTTTCTTCATAAATGCTCTCGCCTTCGGTCCTCGTAAGTCGCTTTGCGAACAGCGGCTTGAGACCTTCTCCAGGGTCTTTGACATAAAAATGCTTCTTCCTTTCAAAGACTGGCACTACAAAATCTGCTTTTGTCTCTCGCAGTTTTTGGACTGCTTCGGCAATCTTGGCAGGGTGTTTAAAGGGCGAATTAGGAAAAAGTATGGCTATAACTTCTGGAACGTGGCTGTCTTTTTCCATCTGCAACAAAGCAAATTTGGCTACGTCCTCAATTGGGACCCCTTTTGCAGACAAGTGGGGCGGCTGTAATATGACTTCTGCGCCCGAAAACTTAGCAAGCTCTGCAATTTTGGCATCCTCTGTTACAACTAAAATTTTGCTAAAAACTTGCGAACTTTTGGCTGCCTCTATGGTGTACAAAAGCAACGGCTTACCAGCGAGCGTTCTTAGCACCAAGTGCTGTACAAAATCGTTTGCCCTTGCAGGTATTATAGCAACATTTGTCATGCTACCACCATATTGTTTTCCCGGATCCTAACGTGTAGAGATTTTTGGCATAATTTTTTCTGAATATTCCTACAGCATCTATAACATATTTTGTTTTGGCTAGATTTAATTCCTTAAATTCACCCCATCCTGCGCAAACTATTACGCAGTCAGAGTTTTCCCAGACTTCTTTTGCAGAATTTGCTTGCTCAGCCCCTGTAACGGGGCAAACTTTGACAAACGGATCATAATAAACCAAATTCCTATAGCCTTTTTTGCGCAACTTTTCCATTATATAAAATGCAGGGCTATTTCGAGTATCATCAGTATTGGGCTTAAAGGCAAGGCCTAGAAAGCCTATTCTCGTTGAGGTACCAAATTTTTCCCTTACTTTTCTCACAACATGCTCATTTGTATCATAAAACAAATCGCGGGCAGCCCATATTAGTTTTGGTATATAACCAGTCTCTTCCTGCGCGGCTATGGTTAACAGCCTGTAGTCTTTAGGCAAGCAGGAACCACCCCATACTCCTGGATATGCCATTTTCACTTTGTCAAGCTTGTTTGCTGCTTCGATGGCTTCAAATCCATCAGCTCCGAACAGCTCTGCAATACGACCGCATTCGTTAGCGAAGGCTATGTTCATAAACAAATAAGTGTTTTCAAACAGTTTTGCAAGCTCCGAAGTTTCTGGTGAACTTAATTTTACTATTTCGTGTGGCAAAAAGCTGAAAACTGAAGCCCATTTCTCAGTACTCGCCTTATTTATGCCGCCTATCAGTCTTGGAATAGTGCGAAATTGATATAAGCTGTCGTGCTGCTCAGATATCCATTCTGGTATATGTGCTAGGAAAAAATCCTTGCCCGCTTTAAGGTTGGAATTTTTTTCTAAAATCGGTTGAACTACCTTTCTTACCCCGCCAGGCGGGGTTGTTGTCATGACTCCCACCAATTGCCCGATCTTCAGATGCTTACCGACTTCTTCCGAAGCTGAAATCAAATCATCATAATTTATTCCTGCATTGTGTTCTTCAGGATAGCAATTTACAACAATAACAACGGCGTCGGCATCTTTCAGACCGTCAGCAATTGCACTTGTGAATGCTAATGTCTTGCCAAAATATTTTTCTAGATATTCTTGTGCAGAAATTTGGTTCCCGTCGCGAACATCATACGTCTTTACAAAACATTTTTTATTCTGCAGATCAGCGAGCCTTTCGCTATTCTTTTCCACGCCAATAACATTGTGGTTTTCTGCCAAAATCAGGGCTAGGGACAAGCCGATATACCCCATGCCCACTACACAAATTTTCATTATTACTCATAACTTATGTTAATCGATTGTTTAAGCTTTGCAGATTTGTAGGCCGCTTCTACTATTGTTTGCGTAACAACGCTTTCTTGCGCATCTGCGATTGGCCTGCCCCTAAGTCTGACGCAATCAAAGAATGATTTAAACTCCAATACTAATGGATCGCTAACTGGGACATCTAGTATTTTACGTCCGTCGTTAACAAGCACCCATGCGCCATCTTTCAAATGGTGCATTGCAGAATAAGCTGTAGCTTTTTTGCCCTCATAATCTATTTCAATAGTCTTGTGGCTGCCGACAGCCGTCACGGTTTTAGTTGTCATCGCGCCAGGTACGTACGGGTCAGAATAAATTCCAGGTTGCACATAGCCAGCTTCCAATCGCGCCAATAAGCCGTTCGGATATTCTAATGCCATTACGGACAAATCGTCATACATGAAATTATCATGATAAGAACCGCGCGGCATAAAATTACGCATCACTGCAAAAGCGTGGCTGGGCCTTGAACCTGTTAGATAATTAAACAAGTCAATGAAATGTATTGCATCTGAATGTGTTACGCCCACGTCAGTCCTTGGTCTCTTGAACCCTTTGAAATCTCCAGCCAGGTATCGGAGGCTGCCGAAATTTATGTCGTTAATTTCTTGTTTTAACATTTTGGTCAAATCATTGTAGCGCCAGTGGTAACCAACCTGCAATACTCTACCAGATTTTTCAACTTTTTCTGCAAGCTTTTTTGCTTCTTGTACAGTTAGTGTCATTGGCTTCTCTACAAAAATGTCTTTGCCCTCTGCTAAGTATTTATTGCATAGTGCGAAATGCGTGTCTGCTGGCGTTACTATATCAACAATATCCACTTTGGATGCAAATTTATCTGGGTTTGTACCGCAACTTTCATCAGATATACCATAACCTTCTGCTTGCTTGAGCATTTCAGAATTCAAGTCTGCTATATAAACATCTTCAAGTAGACCCAGTTCTTTCCATACTCTCAAGTGCTGCTTGCCAAAGCCGCCAAGGCCTAACTGAAGAATCTTCATAATTTCGGTTTTACGGGTAGTTTTTTAAGACTTTCTCGAAATGTGCGGAAATGAGCAATATTGTAGCGTTGATACCTGCACGGGGCGGTTCCAAGGGGTTAGCGAAAAAGAACATTCTGCCCCTAGCCGAAAAGCCCTTGATTGCTTACACCATAGATGTGGCAAAGGCTTCGAAATACATAAACAGAGTCGTGGTGGTGACAGACAACGACGAGATAGCTTCTGCTGCTAAGAAATGTGGGGCTGAGACACCATTCAGGTTGCCTGCAGAGTTAGCTGCGGACTTTGCCACCACAGAAGGTTCTCTAAAATATGCTGTAGACTGGCTGGAAGAAAACGAAAATTACAAACCTGACATTGTGGTGTTCTTTCAAGCAACTGATTTTTTCAAACGGGTAGCTTGGGTCGACGAAACTATAGAAACTTTGCTTCGCGACCCTGACTTCGATTCTGCTTTCATAGGTTGCAAGACTCATAAGAATTATTGGCAGCGCTCTGGTGGTGCTTACGAAAGAACAACACCATTTACAGGCTACGGCCCGAGACAAAAGAAAGACCCTGTTTTCAGGGAAGACACTGGTTTGGGTTGCGCAACGCGCAGCTATGTCATAAAAGAAAGCAGAAGGCTTGGAGATAAGGTAAAGTTATTAGAAAAAGAGTATGATTTCTTTGACATACATAACGAGTTTGATTTCTGGCTCGTGGAGCAGATAATATTGAACAAGAAGCGTCCACTACTTTAGTTTTGTGCTTTCCTTGAAAAATTCGAATTCCTTATCCAGGCCGCATTTCTTGAACATGTCATTGAGCTTGCTTTCCAATTGGCTGGTGTCAACACCTTTTGCTTTCAATTCGTTAAGGTGCTTGGCACACTGGAACGCCTGCGGTATAAAATGCGGGCTCCTCCCTGGCCTGAAGGTGTGCATGGATTCAGCTTCATAGAATTTGAATTTCGTGTCAAAGTAGCCCAGTACAAATATGAAACTTAAAATAAAAGCAAAGCCAATTAGAAGAAATGTAGTTTTGCTAGAAAATACGGCTTGAATTGGGTCATAAGCCCACGCAGTCGTATTGAGGAAGATTGCAAAAATCAAAAGGAAGTTCAGTATCCCGATGTAAGACTGTGCCCTTGAAACCTGTATCTTAATCTCTGCGACAGTGTCGCGGAACTTTGTGAAGCTCATAATTATCAGCCAAATTAAAAACTTTAAAAGGCTTTGCTAAAACCGCGTGTCCTTGTAGTTATGCCTAAACCCATTGAGTTCGCCTAAATTGATTGTTTCGCTTATGGCGCCGTCATATTGCTGGTAGCCCATCGCCACGCACCGCAGCTTTGCTTCCCCAGAAAAGCCTTGGGGCACAATATTTTCTATTTCGCCCGCATTGTTGGATATTTGGGGCAGATTCCAATCCTCAGTGTAAATGCTGCATCTCGCGAAAGAAACTGGCTTACCATCAGAGCTCGTAAGCAAGATTTTTCCATTGCTTGTGAAATTGCCAAGTTCTAGCAAGACAGGCAAATCGACTTTGTACGCATAGAAATCGCCGCCATAGACAGGAGTTTTGCTAGACATTTGCTTGTAAGGTTCCAGGAATGGCGCATCTTCTATTGGCTCTGCAGATATGTAATAATCAATTGCATAGACAACCGCATTTCCGGGATCAAAGCCCTGCGAATATTCCGCATAAGCATCGGAAAATACATTAAAGTAAGCGTAACGCCATTCGCTTAAGAGGGAATCAGAAGCAGACAATTCTGATATGAAGTTGTTTAATTCTTCATTTCCGTTTACGGCTTCTGATGAGACATTTTTTGAAATCTGATACGCGCCAGTAACAGCGATTGCTACTAACAATAAAACTAAAAGCAATTTGGAATGCTTTTCCAGCTTTGTGACCAGCTGGGCTGCTAATATTGGTAGCGGTATGAAAAGGAAAAACCAATGGTTAAGCGCGGTAAGCCTAAGCAATAAGGGTACTAGCAAGGGGGTTACTAACACTGTTAGTAAGAGAAGAAAGTTAGTGGACATGAGAACGGACTTTTTCTCAGATCTTATCTGCAAGCCTATTGCGACCAGGCCTGCTGCGAACAAAACAGGCCATGTCTTTAGCATTTCTATGTAAATATGCCAGATTGGAATTCTTTCAGCCCCTGCTGCCCAAGCGCCCGACAAGCTTGCCAGGTTGGCTTGCCAGGGCCACGGCAGGCCATTGATGAAAATATAATACAAATAAGGTGCGTACAAAACTAAAGTCAGTATTGCTATTGCGCCAAGGTGCTCATACTTGTAATCTTGTTTTGTAAGTAAAGTCCATATCAAGTGGACACCCATAATTACAAGGAGGAAAAAGAACGAGGATTTTGTCAGCATTGCCAGTCCAATAACGATGCCAAAAATTGCTGCGGATTTGTAGCCTGGCTTTGAGAGATATCTCAGGTACGTGTAAAATAGCAAGGTACCCATAAGCAGCATTATGCTGTAAGACCTGATTGCAGTCGCAAGGATAAAGGTCCACGACACTGCTGCCAGGACACAAGCAATGAAAGCTTGTTTCTGGTCTTTCGTAAGCTCAAGGGCTATGAAATAAATCAGGATAATTGCTGCTGCAAACATTATTATTTCAATAATTTGCTGTGCAAGATAGGAAAGGTCACCAGTAAGCCAGATTGGCACTGCGTGCGTGATATAATTGATCGGCGGATTGATTACGTAAGCCTGGCCGAAATATGAAAACGTGCCTCGCTCGACTAATTCCTGCTCTATAATCAAATCGCGGTCATGGTCGTATTCTGTAATAGCATGAAAAACCCCCAGCTGCAAAATTGCGTAAACTACAAAGGTCAGCGCGAAGGCTAAAAGAAGTGTCTTCCTGTTCAGTTCCAATTGCATTGTTTTTCCTCACACAGAGTTATTTTATGTTTTTTGCTAGTAGATAATACTGCCCGCCTAACGGCAATTTGGACAGTTTGTCTTCGATTTTTTCCATAAACTTGATTTCTTTTGGTGATAAAAGAAAAAATCTTGTCTCTATTATCCGGAAGCCTTCCTTTTCCTTTAGATTCCCAAGTTTCCTATGAGTTATTAGTTCTGCATCCTTGTCTATAGGACAGCTCTTGACAAAAATTTGCGTGATTGGATTGAGAGGATTATGCTCAAAAGTTACAAACACGCCGTTTGGCTTCAAAACACGCCTGGCTTCCTTTATTGCCAGGACTTTTTGCTGCGCATTCAGGTGATGGAACAAGGAAAATGAGTAAATAACATCAAATGTTGATTCCTTGAAAGGCAATCTCGACGCGTCTGCATTGACAAGCCTCGTAATGCCTTTTTTTCCGGCTTGTTGAAGCATACTTAAGGAGAAATCAGCGCAAATAGCACCATCGCCAAGCATTTGCTGCGCTTCTCCAGTGCCGGAAGCCAATTCCAAAACTTTTCCAGGGTATTTGTCAATGATCTGCCTTAACAAAACACATTTTCTTTTGATGAAATATTTATGTTTATTTCCAAGTAGCTCTTCATATTCATCTCCCTTGAACTCTACACTCTTACTTTTTTGTTTAACCGCCATTTCAAAAACAATTTTACAAGAGCAAGGCCGTGAAGCCTTGTATCCTTGAATATTCTTTTGACAGAAGTGAACTTATTTTTCTTTTCGACCCAGTCCACAGGGAATTCCTTGAATTTATAGCCGTGCTTGATTGCCTCTACCAAGACTATTGTATCCCAGGCCCAAGATTTTTCATTAATATTTTCTATTACTTCCTTTGAAAATCTCCTGGAGAAGGCTTTGAAGCCGCACTGGGCATCCTTAATGTTGCAGCCAAGCATAATTCTGATGAGAAGGTTGTAGACTTTAGAAACAAGCCTCCTGAGTGGCGGCCTTTTTGTCTTGGCACCATCTGCATAACGGGAGCCTGTGACCACGTCGTGTGTTTTAGCGTGTTCCAAAAGCTCTGCGAAATGTTTCAAATCAGTTGCCAGGTCTATGTCCATGTAAACCAATGTCTTTCCCCTGGCTATCGCAAAGGCTGTTTTCAACGCCCTTCCTCTGCCTAATTTGCTAGGACTGTGGAGCGAGCGAAAACCGTTTCTTTTTGCCAAATCTTTGGCTATTGCATCTGTACCATCAGAACTGCCGTCTTCAGCTATTATAATTTCATATTTGCAATCAAGCTCGTCGAGAGTTTGCTTTACCTTTTCCACACAGAACTGCAATCTTTGTGCCTCGTTGTGCGCAGGTAACACTACGCTGACATCTAGCATTAAAAGTTCGATTAAGCAAGATTTAAAAGACATTTGACGCTTCCTGGGGCATGATAACGGCGTATGTAACAGACTGTGACGGAACTCTTTTCGATACTGAGGGTATGAAAAGTGACGCATTCGGCACTCTTTGTGAAAAAATCTGGGATATTGAAGCAAAGAAAGCGAAGGCACATTGGCTAGCACGAACAGGAGTGGGGCGCAGAATTAAAACTGATGAACTAAGAGTGCGATGCAGCTTGGCGCCTATGACTGACGAAGAGTACGAGAGTTTTAATACTGAGCTTTTCGACAGATTGCGCGACTCCTACGGCCAATGCCAAAAGTACCCAGGAGTTTATGAAACTCTAGAATTTGCAAACACTTATTTCGATCATTGTATTGCATTTACTGGCACGCCTGCCGCTGAAATGCAACAAGCTTTAGAAGCTACTGGGTTAATAAGCTATTTCGAACAAGTTTACGGCACCGGTTTACACCCTAAGCTAAAGATAAATTTTCCTGATAAGACTTCTCATCTATCGCATATAAAAGAAACTTATGGGCCAACTTTCATAGTAATTGCGGGTGATGCTGAAGAGGACATGCGCGTTGGCAGGGAAGCGGGAGCTTATTGCATAGGTTTAGATACGACTAAACCTGCGGAAGTTCTGCTAAAGGCAGGGGCACAAGTGGTCGTTAAGCCAGACGAATTAAAAGGCGCTATAAGAGACGCGCTGGAGTCTAATAAAAAGTAGAATGGCAGAACTGCACACTATTTATGGCGGCGAATGGAACGCTAAACGATTAAAATGCGCTTTAACTGGGGATGCTACTTTCCCAGCAGAATTACAACAATTTTTTGATAAATATGGGAAAGAAAATTCCATTAAATTCAACCCCGAAGATTACGTTCCAAAGAAAATTGGCATACAAAATTATCAAATTGCTGGAAAACAGCTTCGTCTGACCTTAAAAAGGGTGCCTTGGGTAGCGCATCAAGCTGTGCAAGATTCTATGGACAAACCAGTAATAAATGGAAAAACTATTCGAGAGCTGTATTTTATTCCGGATAGACTTGATAAATTGCCAAATTTGGTCGGCACAAACTGGGCCCCTATAAATGTTGACAGAAAAGAAATCCTTTTGCAGGTGCGCAGCAAAACAGGCGTGGGCATTCATGGCGGAACTCTTAGTGTGCCGGGAGGCTATATGGATGTTGGCGATACGACACCCTTAGATACTTGCATACGAGAATTGGGAGAAGAAATAGGCCTTAGGTCTGCTAAAAATGTAACAGTTAATGCGCTAGTTCGCCATTACAAAAATGCGCAGTATAACATCGTGGGATGTGCTTATACGACCGTTGATCTACACAAATTTGCTCAAAGCAAGAGTATAGAAGCTGAGAAATTTTTGGTGATAAACATTAATAGCCTTGATGCCTTCTTTAATGAAGTTGGAAAGTATGAAAAGTGGTCTCCAGCAGGTATGTTGGCTGCTCTTATTGGCTTGTCCAAAACTCTTGGCAAAAATGCTGTGGTGGAAAAGCTAAACCAGATTAATAGAAATGATTATTCAAACTATCTAGAAGCTTTATTTCCGCAGACTTAAACTATATCTTCTTCAGCAACTACGACAAAATCACTTGAGGATATCATTGAGCTGAAAGGCACCATCGGCTCGCCGTCTTTTGTCTTCTCCAATTCGAGCTGGCCTGCATAAGGTGTTGATTGCCTCAGGACCAAATAGATGAGCTCGCCCGTTCTCACTTCAAAAACCAGATCACCCACAACTCCGAGCTTTTTTCCTGACTTGGAAACGACTGTCTTGCCCATCAATGCTTTAGAATATTTTTTATCGCCTTCAGCCATGGTAACTTCTCACTATGTTGTTGTAAACCAGAGGTTTATAAAGTTTTGTTTTCGCAAGTATACCTCCTCGCAAACAAAAAGGTTTTGAAGGTAAGCTTTTAAACCTCTACCAATGGACAAGAAAATGGTAGCTCTTGCTTTTCTTTTGCTGGCGATTGCGATAGTTGGCGGTGCTTTTGCGCAAATCAGCCTGAAAAAAGGCGTAAATTCACTCGAAGACAAATTCTCAATTGTTGATATCCTAAAACCCTGGAATTGGCTGAAAATATTTTCCGAGTCGCCCTATGTTTTCGCGGGTTTGCTGCTCTATGCCGTTGGTTTTGTTGTCTGGGTTGCCGCGCTGACAAAATTTGATGTCAGCTTTATGTATCCGATGCTGAGCCTTGCCTATGTTCTTGTAGCAGTATTGTCCTTTTTCTTTCTTAAAGAAAGCTTGGGAATTTATAGAATTGCAGGAATAGCATTTGTGACAATAGGGACGTTTTTCCTGCTGAAATCTATCTGAGATGTTTCATTAAAACGTCAACTTGTTTCTGTACCTTCTGCACAGATTGGTTGGCATCTATGTAATGGTTTGCGCTTGCAATTAAATCCCCGACACCAAGACGCAGTTCCTCGCGGTCCCGCATCCTGAATTCCAACTTGCTTAGCGCGCCAAATCTCGCCCTTTTTTGTGTCCTCGCTAGCCTTGCTGCTGGAGAAGCGAGCACTGCTATTGCATGAAAATTATTCCCGAATTTTAATTGGAAGAAACGGGCCTCTTCCACTGTCCTTAGAGAATCCAGTATTACAATTTTTGCCTTTGATTTTTTTGTCTGGTTGAAAGCCCATTGCGATAGCGGTATGTCGCCGTATTCTACCCACATATAGAGGGCAGCCATCGTCCCTGTCTGCTCGTTAGGCTTGATTCCCTGCCTGCCAAGCCATTCCCAGATAAAATCTCCCAGATGTATTCTCTCTGCTTTGTATTTCTTGACGAGATGGTCAGAAACAGTTGATTTGCCAGAGCCAGGCATGCCTACAATGCCTATGACGAGTTGTGTGGCCATGAAAGGCATTGATTTTCGAGACTTAAAAGTGTTTGTTGAAACTACGAGGGGAACCAAGCTGAACGAAGTTCAGCGGGCTCTGCGAAATCAAAGATTTCGCTAGGTCCCTTAACATTAAATGAAAGTTTGGTGGCTCTGGGCATGAAACTTACCCATTCAATTAGGCTAAAAGAGAAGGTATCCCTTTAATCAAAAGGATTGCAACGATTATCCATTTCAAGCTGCCTATAATTGGCACGTGCAGAAAAGCAATTATGATTGCTGCCAAGACATCTACCAGACCCAGTATTTTTATCATAAAATCGTCACCCATGGCTCGAATTGGAGGAAAAGGTATATAAGATTTTCCATATAGTAATGATAAGGCACATTAAGGGCAACTCACACCTAAAACTATGCGCCTCTTTATCGCAGCAGATCTGCCGGAAGACTTGAAGGAAAAGCTTGGAAAGTTAACTGCGGATTTGAAAAAAGCGGATATTTTGGAAGGAAATTTTGTAAAACCACATCTGCTTCACTTGACACTGAAATTTCTTGGGGAAACTACTGAAGCAAAGGTTGATGAAGTGAAAAAAGCCCTGCAAAGCTCAACAGCAAACACAAAGAAATTTTTTGTTTCCCTGCACGGGATAGGACATTTCAACTACAAGATTTTGTGGGCTGGCGGAAGCTCTCCAGAGCTTGCAGAGTTAGCGGCAAAAATAGATTCTGCGGCGCACGAGCTCGGCTTTGAAAAGGAAAACAGGGAATACGCGATCCATTTGACGCTGGCGCGAATTAAGTCAGTAAAAAATAAGGATAAGTTCAAGGAAATATTGGAAAAATATTCTTCCGCGCAATGGGGCTCTTTCGATGTTTCAGAGATTAAGCTAATGAAATCCACGCTGGGAAGAGAAGGCGCTGTTTACGAAGTAGTTGGATCTTTCAGGTTGCAGTAAACAAGCTCTACGCCCGCCTGCTTGAAAAATTCTCGCGGCAACAGTGCATCGTGGTATTGTTGGGCTGCGACAACTTTCCTTATTCCTGAATTTATTATCATTTTAGCGCAATTTAGGCAAGGCTCTGTTGTGACATAAATAGTCGAACCCTCAATGTTGACGCCGTGCAAAGCTGCCTGGACTATTGCATTCTGCTCTGCGTGCGTGGTGCGAAGGCAGCTTTCTGTTATGCTGCCATCCTCTTTGATGCTTTTCCTCATCAAGCAGCCGACTTCTGTGCAGTGCGGCAGGCCTGCGGGGGAACCGCTGTACCCTGTTGTTAGAATTCTCTTGTTCTTTGTAATGATGGCGCCAACGTCAAGCCTATTGCAAGTGCCTCTTTTTGCTATAGTAAATGCAAGATTGACAAAATACTCATCCCAGCTCGGGCGGTTAAGTGCCATTGTTTTCTCAAGCATAGAACAGAATAAAAAACTTCATTTCCTCAAGCATATGATGCAAGAACACCGCCTTCTGGCCATAGCATTGATTTGGTCTGTTGCAGGGCTTATGATATTGCTGCTGCTTGCAATTTATGCAGAACCGCAGCAACTGCAAATTGCTGGGCTTGAAACGGAAATTGGAAAAATTGTTGCGGTAACTGCAGAGGTGGAAAGTGTCAGCTATAAGGAAGATACTGTTTTCATGACTCTTTCTGATAACACTGGCAAAATTAAGACTGTATTTTTCGGCAACCCGAGCAGCGAAATAATTCGCGGCGATTCTGTTGCAGTGAAAGGAAAAATACAGCTGTACCGCGGCAATCTTGAAATTGTCATACAGGAACTAAGATGCTTGAGCTGCTAGCTGCCTTGTTTTTGGGCGTTGGAGCTGGGGTTTTCACTGGCCTTGCTCCTGGCATCCATACAAATACTGTTGCCGCAGGGGTCCTGGCTTTCCTTCCTATCCTTACTGCATGGTTTCCCCCTCTCGCCCTGGGAGTTTTCCTTGTTTCAATGGTTGTGGTGCACAGTTTTGTCGATTTCATACCTTCAATTTTTCTTGGCGCCCCAGATGAGGCAGAAACTGCGTTATCAGTATTGCCTGGACATCGCATGCTCCTTGAGGGCAGAGGCTATGACGCACTCAAACTTACAGTGATTGGTGGAATTGGCGCTTCACTAGTCGGCCTTGCGATACTTCCCCTATTCGGCTTTGCAATTCTTCATGGTTACGAAAAATTAGGCATTATAATTCCCCTTTTGATACTGGCATTTTCTATTTTCTTCATACTACTTGAAAAGGAACTAAAGAAAATAATATGGGCAGTGATTGTTTTTCTGCTGTCGGGAGTCCTCGGTATTCTTGCGCTGAACCATTTGCCAATACGAGAGCCCTTATTTCCATTATTCACGGGCCTGTTTGCCATAAGCACATTAATAATCAGCATGCTTGGCAAGAATAAAATTGTGGAACAGCAGATTTCTGGTACAATTGAATTTAAGGGGCACTGGTTTTCGCACATAAAGTCAAGCTTGTCTGCGGCCTTAATGTCAGTACTTCCTGCATTAGGGGCCGCCCAGGCAACTGTCTTGGCTCAAGCAGTTTCTAAAAAGAAAGATTCCTCTGGAGAAGATTTTCTTGTAATGGTGGGGGGAATCAACACAGTTTCTGCTATTTTTGTACTAGCAACACTTTTCCTCATTGGCAGGGCTCGAACTGGAGTAATAGCAGTAATGAAGCAGTTCTTGGAATTGGATTTAACAGGATTCCTAATTCTGCTGGTTGCGAGCCTGGTTACAATATGCCTTGCAGTAATAATAACCCTGCAGCTTGGAAAATTCATTGCCAAAAGGATAACAAAAATCAAATACAGAAAAATAACATTCGCAGTTTTGGTAATCCTCATCATACTCGTAGGCGCCTTATCAGGCCTCTATGGCCTCCTGGTCGCAAGCACAGCAACAGCAATAGGCCTCATAGCCCCAAAAGCGGGCATAAAGAGGATCCATGCAATGGGCGCTCTGGCAATACCTGTTGTGGGCTACTTTTTTTAAGCTATCTTGACTTCACAGTTGCTGATGTAGAATGATGGACCCG
>DATEUM010000032.1:0-3850 GCA_035283085.1 Candidatus Nanoarchaeia archaeon | reverse complement strand
CACTATTGACGAAGGGGTAAGTCTCATGCCCAGAGCTTGCGAGGAAGCAGCCCTTATGCCAACAAAATCTTCAAGATTTTGTGGCACAGCGAAACCCGTAGTTTCGCTTGTGTTGAGAGATTTCTTAAGTAAAGGAGTACTGTGATGGCAAGCCCTGGCAGAATGAGCCCTTTTGAATTGATGAGGCAGGCAAACGAAAGCAAAGTAAGGAACGGGCAGATGCCTGCTGAAGAGGAGTTTGTCCTTGACGAATCAACATTATCCGAACCTGCAAGAAAATTCTGGGCCGAATCAGAGTTACAATTTGGGAAACCATTTCCAGAGCCCTGGGACGCTGCTGAAAGGGTCAGGAAATTTATATCGCAGCAGAAATACGAGCCGGCAAAGATGCTGGTAGACCAGATATTGTCCGGCAACCAGCCCCAAAAATGGATATGGGCAAAATATGCAGTATCAGATGATTACGCGCCTGTAGAATTCAAGGATTATGTCCAGCAGAACTTGAAGTAATCCTAAAACTTACCTAACGTGTTTTCGTATTTTCGTTTCAGTACAGCATAACTCTCCGAGAAGTCCCTATCAGTTGTCAGCTGGAACCTTTCTGCGGCAGCATACATTGACTTGAGCGCCATACTGCTCGCGTTTATCAGGCTTTGCTTAATTGCGCGCTCCGCAATTCTTTCATAGCGCCGCCAGCTTTGCTTGAGCATCATGCCGGACCGGATCGCCTCATTGATGCAGTAATCCATGCCCTCTACCGCCGCAACAGCGGCCTTATCGCCCTTGAGCGCAATGGCATCAAGGGCTACGCGTTCGAAAAAAATGTGCGATTCGTTCAACTTTTCTTCAATGCTATTACCCGCCTCGCTGTAAAGGTTAAAGGTAATTACGTGCCATGCGGCCTGTATGGAGTGTTTCGCCTTGTTGTCATCTTCTGTGTTCAGCCTCACAAAAACTTTCTCAGGTTCCTTTACCTCAGGAATGCAGAGCCGCACTTGCTTCTGCATGTTGCCAAGAAGCGCCGGGCTGTACTCAGATGCCGCAGTAACCATTGTAAATTAAGCAAGAACAGGGATATTTAAAGTTTTATTCTATAAGGAGCTTTCCAGCTTTTTCCTTTAATTTCCTTTCTTTAGCTTCCAATTCGTAAAGTCTATTCGTTTGCCTTTCTCGCTCAGCCTTTTCCTTGGCTTCAGCTTCTTTTTTCTCCTTGGCAAAGTTATCCACAGTGTTTTTGTTCAGTTTCTTAAATTCGTCTTCCCAAGGGCCTTTTTCATAGATTGTAACCGCATATCTATTTTCGCCGCCCGGTTCTTCGTGAAACTGAACGACTTGCTTGCCCTTATACCAAACATAAGTGTCATTTCCATAAATGGTGTGCTCGCCATGCTCGTGCTTGAAATCGAAATCATAGAATCCATTTAGTACCCATGTAACTTCAGACCTGTCAGAATGTTCGACGTGGTGCGTCATTTCGCCAGCATGCACAGTAGCATATCCAACAAAATCTTGTATTTCCTTGAGGCCTTTTTCTGTTTCAAGAACTCTTTTTTCTAAATCGTTAACCCTTTTCTCTTCAGCATCTAAAGCAGAACTTACCATCTTTTCTTCTCATCTTTTGGAAGCAAGCCGAGCTTTTTAGCCTTCTCGCCAACCAAACGTTCTCTTTCCCTCAATTTATCATACGCTTCTTTTAGATTTTCTGTCCTTTTCGCATCTTTTTCTTGCTTCTTTATGTAATTGTCCATAAGTGATTTTTCGTTTTTAATCATCGCGTCCAATTTAGATTCCCATTCGCCAGGCTTGTATGCCTCAACAGTTGGCGTATCGCTGCTACCTCCGTATAACAAACTCAAAACAGTTTCTCCTTTGTAAACAATCTGTACTGTATCGCTATAACTTCCATGGTAAATTAAATTGTCAAAGCCTTCGAAACCCTTTAGTTCGTGCCTTGATGTAGTGTAAGAGTTTTGCTGCGAGTATTTTGTATTCTCGCCAAATTTTTGGGCAAATTCTTCTACAAATTTTATTATGCTTTGATATTTCCGTTCAGCAGAAGTGACTTTTTCTTCTAATTCCTTTGTGCCTTTAATTCTAGCCTCTAAAGTCTCCTCTTGAGAAAGTTGTAGTTGTGATTGTCCCATTCATGCACCCCACATATAACTAGGAGCGATAATTTATTAAATCTTGTTGTATCTACAAAAACTCAGAGCCCTTAGCCAGTTTTCCGCCGGCTTTCTTTTCCCAAAGTATGGCATAGTCTTCCAGTTTTGTCCCGTGGCTCTCCTTGCTTCTTCGTTGCCTAATCTTGACGAAGACGGGGTAGTTTGTGGCTTCTCCAATGACAAGGGCCTCGCCAACTTTAAGTGATGAAATGATATCAAGAACTTGTTTTGATAAACTTTCAGAAGATTTACCAATGTGATCCAAGTCGTAGGGATTCGTGACCTTCAGGATTATCTGGGTATTGCATTGCGATAATGCTGTTGTGCTTAATTGGATTGGCCTCTGCGATATCAAGCACAAGTTGGCAAAGAATTTTCTTCCCTCCCTTGCAAGAGTTTCAATTATACTTTTGCTGAGAGAATTTTCTGCCTTTGTTTTTTCCGGAGCGTAATTGTGTGCCTCCTCTATTATCTCTAGATAGGGCGGCACTCTGCCTTCCCTTCTGAAATTAAACAATCTTCTGGAAATGTAAGCCACAATCAGCTGCTTCTTCCTCAAGTCAAGGACATTTCTCAGGTTAATTATGACCATTTTTCCCGGTGCAAGAAGGTCTTCAACAGAAGGCTCATCGAGCTTGTCAAAAATTTTCATCTGTTCCAGCTCAAAGAGCCAGCCCATCAAAGCTTCTTTTGTTGATTTTGAAATATCCTCATTCACTTTTACCGCATCTATGATATCTCCAATGGTAAAGGCCTCTCCAGCTTTCTTCATCCCAGACAGGATTTTACCCAGCACACGAACTTGCGCAGGAGACATGTTGGGAAGTAAGGAGGCGAAAATCCTTTCCGTCAAATTCCTCACACCAATTTTAATCTTGTCAGCATCTATCACCTTAACAGAGCCCTTGTAATTTGGATCTTCTGCAAATGATACATATTCTCCGTGATTGTCTATTACGAGAAGGGCGACGCGGCCCTGCTTTGCTGTCCTCTCCAGCAATTCTTCCATCAAAACAGAGACAGCATAAGACTTTCCAGCTCCGGAAATCGCAAGCACCGCGATGTGCTTCTGTATCATCTTTGTCAAATTGAACTTTGCTTTCAGCTTGTGCTGCTGCACGTCTCCCAGCTCTATTCCGTGTTCCCTGTCCAGGCCCAGGAAGTTCCCCAGCAAATCAGTTTCTACTTCAGTTACATCAGTCCCGGGGCTGGGAGGAAAGCTCGGCCTCTCCACTCTTTTGTCAGAAGTAAAAACGCCGAGCGCCCTTGCCTCAGCAATCGTGTATTCCCATTCCTTTATCGGAAATGCAAACTGCAGCTCAGCAGACTTGTTGTATTCCTTCACAGAGCCCGCAGACTCAAAGTACCTGTTGGTCTTGAAAATGTTGACAACAGTTGCAATCATTATCCCCTCACTCGTTTCAACAGAGACAAATTGCCCCCTCTTTACGGGATTTTTTTCGTTTATGACAAAGGAGAAACTCGTGATGGAAGGGGAATCATCAGTAGTGATAATAGTGCCTAGCTTCTGCGCAGCAGACATAGATTACTCTGCTGTGACAGAGTATAAAAGAATTTAGGAACTGCAGATTACATTGGGTTTGTGAAATTAAATTCTATGCCTTTTCGCCTGCAAATATTTTCTACTTTTTGCTTAATTTGTTCATCATAATTTATTACGAAAA
>DATEUM010000031.1:0-9547 GCA_035283085.1 Candidatus Nanoarchaeia archaeon | reverse complement strand
TAAGTTGAGAAAATCATTTAAATGACTCTATTGACTTGTTTATATGAGGGTTTGGCTGCTGGCAGTCCTATTTCTTTTGCCTTTAGGCATATCCATCGCGCTTGCTTTCAGCGCTGAAATAGGCACTGCTGCAACTAATGTCAATCTGCCTGAGCAAGCCCTTGAAAAGATTCCTGGCATAGCCACAAACGCGACTAATGAAACAGAGGATAATGTTTCTGCAGGTTCTGTAGAGACTCCAAAATTTGAATTTGCCATAGGGCAGCCGGAATCTATGGCAGTAAAAGAAATTGTGCTCGCAAACATTGATCCTGCAGTTGTTGAAGCCTTGGCTGAGATTGAAGAAGTGCCGGTCGTGATAAAAATCGAGGAGGAAATAAATAGTGAAGCGGGGGCTGCCCTTGAATCAATAGAGGATCCCTTGGAGCTGCAATATTTCGAAGAGTCTGATGTCTACGCGGGCGAGCTGAACCAGGAGCAGCTTGATGCCATTGGAAATATTTCAGGCATAGTCGTGGAAAAGCAAAGGGAATTCTCCATTACATTATCTTCCTCAGCGCCCGCAGTAAACGCAACCAAAGTCTGGCCAATTGTCATAAACGGGCAGAACATAACCGGCAAGAACCAGACAGTTTGCGTCGTGGACACCGGAATTAATTACAGCCATGCTGCATTGGGAGGATGTTTCGGCTCTGGATGCAGGGTCTTGAACGGCTATGACTTTGTGAATTCTGACGCAGATCCTATGGACGACCACAACCCTGGCCACGGGACGCACGTTGCGGGAATAATTGCCAGCAACGATTCGACATACAGGGGCATGGCATTTGAGGCAAATTTGATAGCAATAAAATCCTTTAATTCTGGAGGCACGGCCTCATCGCAAAACATTGCAAACGGCATCAAGTGGTGCGTCGATAATGCGTTGAATGTTTCCAGCACATCTAATATTACAGTCATAAGCATGAGTTTCGGCGATAATGGCAATTACAGCGCGGCCAACTGCCCCACAGATTCATTGATAGACCCGCAGTTAAATTCGGCAAACGCAGCGGGCCTCTTTATGGTTGTCGCAGCTGGAAATACTGGCAACCAGAGCGGCATAGGTTATCCTGGCTGCAACGCAAATGTAACTGCAGTCGGCGCCGTAAATAATGCGGACTCTGTCACAAGCTTTTCCAATGTCGGCGATGCAATGGATTTGTGGGCTCCCGGCTCATCTATTACATCAACTGTGAGGAGCGGAAGCTTCAGCGCCCTTTCTGGAACATCCATGTCGACTCCACATGTTTCTGGAGTTGCCGCATTGTTATTGCACTACAAAAAACTCCGCGATAATACTGTACTCACATCAGCCCAGCTCAAGACAAGGCTGGAGAAGACAGGGTTTAATGTCACTGCCAACAGCATAAACAGGCCCAGAGTGAATGCGCTTTATGCTACACAAGGATTTGATATAAAATCGCCGCTGAACCAAAGCTATGCCACTGGCAGCGTAGGGTTCAACATATCAGGTTACAGCACTTTGTCTAGCGCTAATGTTTCTGTAGACGGCGGTTTTAACAACTCGATGTCTGGCCTTGGCGGCGGAAGTTTCTCAAATATTTCTATAAGCGTTTCTTCAGGCTTTCACAATGCCACTTTCTATGCCGTTGACTCTGCAGGCGAACTGAATTTTGCCACGGTTTTCTTTTCTGTGGACGCGACATCGCCGCAAATAATCCTCAACAGCCCTGCAAACGGCTCAACAATAAACAGGACGCAAAACATAAATTTCACAGTAACAGATAACGTTGGAGTCCATACAGTATGGTATGCCAGAAATGGCACTAGCAGCAATGTTTCATTGGCATCAACAAACTCAACATTTTTGCTGAACATCACAAACTGGACCAAAGGCCGCAACAACATAACTGTGTTTGCTAATGATTCTGCAGGAAATGCAAATTTCACGAGCAATCTTTTCTTTACTGTAAATGCATCCTTGCCTTCACTGACAATAAGCTTCTCGCCAGCGTCGCCATTTGCTAACCAGACTATAAACTGTTCCGTAAATGCAGTTGACCCTGACGGCGATCCGGTTACAGTTTTCTTCAGGTGGAGAAATGCTTCTACTGCAGCAATTCTCAACACATCGCAGACCTACAACTGCTCTGCAGGCGGCTGCGCCAAGAACAATGTGCTGACGTGCGAGGCCACTCCAAATGATGGCGTTGACAACGGCACTGAACAAGCCTCAAATGTTACGATAGCAAATGCGCCGCCAAGCTGGGCTTTCCCAACAACTAATTTCTCTGTAGCAGAAGATAATCAGACGACAATAGACGCGAATGCGACAGATGTTGATAATGACACCATAACATATAGCTTGACAAATTTGCCTTCTGGCGCCTCAATAAACAGTTCGACAGGGATATTCACCTGGACACCCGCAGATACAAATGTCGGAAACAATGTCTTTACCTTCAGAGCGGGTGATGGAACTGATAATAATGACATCAACATCACGCTTACAGTTAACAACACGAATGACCCGCCGACTTTGTCTTCGATAGGCAATCAGGATGGTTTTGTTGATGAGAGGTTTGATATTACAATAACAGCATCTGATGATGACATAGATTCCGGCGATAATTTGACATTCTTGGACAATACATCGTTGTTTAATATCAACAAGACTACAAATACAACAGCAGAGATTGAGTTTACGCCAACATCTTCCAATGTCGGGGAGCATATAATCAACATAACAGTCAAGGATACCGCCAATGCGGCTGACTCTGAAGTCTTCAGGCTGACGATCGAAGAGACTACAAATGGCGGCACAGGAACTGGCGGAGGGGCCGGAGCAGGCGCTGCGCCCACAGCAACTACGCCAACTGCGGCGCCAGCTGCAGCGGCCAGGACTGAGGACAGCCTTACATTTTCAAGCATATCTCCTGATGAACCCGCATCCTTCAGGCCGCAGGTTTCAGGCCTTTCAGTTTTCTCAATAGTCATCAAGACAAAAGTTACTACAGGAGCAGTAACTGCAGTCATAACAAAACTCTCCTCTGTTCCTATAGAAACCCCTGATGAGGCATATCAATATTTTGACTTTACAGCCACAGGCCTGACTGAAGAATCCATAGACGAAATTGAAATCACATTTGATGTGCCTGCATCTTTTGCAGAGGGCAAGAGAGTTTACCTTGCAACATTAGTTGATGACGAATGGACAGCGCTGCCGACTAAGACTGCAGGCACCACTGATGGGACAACTTTGTACACTGCTACGACTACGCACTTGTCGACATTCGCAATACTTGGCTCAGAAGAATTATTTGGCTTCCCGACTGCAGCCTTTACTGGCCTGACAGGAGTATCAGGTTCGAGTGCCTTGATACTGATTGGCATCATAATAGTAGTCATGGCCATAATGTTCGCGAAAAGCAGGGGCCGCCGCACACAGAAAGAAAAGCCAAGACCTGCTTACAAGCCGCAGCCAGCCAGGCAAGAAACAAGAAGGGATAAGGGCTCGCCAGATTTCGGGTTCTGACTGCTTGTGTTATCCCCCATCATTAGGCTTCGCAGAAATAACTTTCAATGCACTCAAAACATATCCGACTAAGCAGCCATTAAGTTGAGAGATACCCTCAGTCCAATAAACCAATAGCGATAATCAGAATTCCTATGAGCGCCACTACCACGCCAATTATGCCTTTAATTATCAAGACAAATTCCGGAAAGAAAGTCATTACTAAAAACAATCCTGCAAGGGTTACTATCAGGCCGAAAAGCACTTTTGCAGCCTTTTTGGCGCCGGAGAATGCATCCCTAGAAGCCTGCGCGACTGGCTGTACTGTTGCTTGCGACTGTTCTTTCAGAGCAGTTTTTTTCTTGGCCATCAACGTCTAGGGGAATGTTAAATTATTAAGGCTTGCTACTATGGGTTATCTCATACATAATGAGGGCAAAAAAGCAGCCCCTATGTTGAGAGCTTTCTAAGTTATAGTCAAGTCAAGCATTCTGCAAACTCGTCTCAGAAAAGCCTTTTAAATCCAATTTTTGCACTCATAATTGAAATGGGATATCAATCATACATGTCTGAGAAGTGGACGCAGCCAAAGGAAAACTTCGGCAAGGAAGCCTGGAAGAAATGGCTGATGCAGCTTCGCAGGGAGCCTTCTGTTTTGAGAGTGGAAAATCCCACTCGTCTTGACAGGGCCCACGCCTTGGGCTTCAAGGCAAAATCGGGCTTTGTTGTTGTCCGCAGCAGAGTGACTAAAGGCGGCAGAAAGAGGCCTGCTCCTAGGCACGGAAGAAAGCCAAAAAGATACGGCAGGTTTATTGAAGTCAGGAAATCTGATAATGTTATTGCAGAAGAGCGCGCAGCAAAAAGGTATCCTAATTGCGAAATTCTCAATTCTTATTGGGTCGGCGAGGATGGAAAATATAAATGGTACGAAGTAATTCTTGCAGACAGGGCACAGGTTTCAAAGTATAAGGATTATGCCTGGCTTGCGAACCCCGCAACAAAAGGCCGCGTATTTAGGGGCAAGACATCAGCCGGAAGGAGAAGCAGGGGCTTGAGAAATACTAGAGGCGCAAGGGGAGTGCAATTCAGGCCTTCAAAGTCTAGCAAAGGCACAAAGTAACCCTAAGACTTTTAAACTTCTATTTTCTATTCTTTTTATGGTTCAGGAATTCGATGTTATAATTGAAGAAGGAGAAGACGGATATTTAATATCTGAGGTCGTAGGTTTGCCAGGCTGCCATACTCAGGCTAAAACTCTTGACGAGCTTCTTAAGAGAACTAAAGAAGCCATTAAATTATATCTTGAAGTGGAGAAGGACATCGATGTCAAACCCAGACTCATAGGATTGCAGAAAGTCAGGGTCTGAAATGACCAAACTCCCGTTACTTACTGCGCAAGAGTTTTCTAAAATTTTAAAGAAAATAGGTTTTGAACTTTTGAGGCAAGATGGCAGTCATATGTTCTTTAAACATAAAGACGGCAGAACCACAGTCGTGCCCAATCACGGCGGCGAGGAAATTGATAGGGGACTGCTAAATAAAATAGTTAAGCATGATTTGAAAATGACCCGTGAGGAGTTCATGAGGTTTGCAAAATGAAAAATTATGACTTGCTTTTGCCCAATGGAAATGAAGCCGAGCTGGCAAAAGCTGCAGCAGAGCTGGGAATAATTCCGATTTTCTTGTATCCTTTCAGGGACGCCAGAGAATTGCAGAAGAAAAGGGAGTCTCTCAGGGCTGTAGGGATTCCACATTATGTCGGCGCCTATGTAAAACCGCGGCATGGAGGGGACATCAAGAGGGCTGCAAAATTATGGCTTTCTGCAGATTTTCTTGCGGTAATTGACCCTGGAGAGCTCGTCAGGGCTGCAGTTTCCAACCCAAGGTTTGATGCAGTCCTTAGGGTTCCAAGCCCAATTGGGAAAGACGCAATGGAATACAGGCGCAGCAATTTCAATTCCATTCTTGCAAATCTCGCAAAAAGGAATGGTGTTGCATACGGGATTGACTTTTCATATTACCTGCAGACAAATGGCTACAAGAGGGCAAAGATTTTTGGCAGGGAAATGCAAAACATGCTCTTGTGCAGGAGAAAAATCCCAATAATAATGGCTTCTTTAGCAAGCGAACCTTATGAGATGAGGCTTCCTGAGAATCTCTCTTGCTTTGGAAAGGTCTTGGGACTTAACACCAGTCAGGCGAAAGCGGCAGTCTCATCTATTTACAAGGAAATCCTTGAAATAAAGCACAAGAGAAAAACAGGCAAATTGATAAGGCTCGGAGTGGAGCTCGTGGAATGAATAAGCTTCTGTATGCAAGTATTGCTGTTGTCATAATTGCTGTTCTCTTGGCAGATTTCCTTTTCCTTAGGCTTAACTCTTCTGAAATAATGTATTTTGATAAGATGCATACAGAAGAAATCATGCTTGATGGCTTTGCAATGACTGTGAAAATAGCAGATGTGCAGCCGGAATGGAATGCTGGTTTCCAAAATGTCTCGCTAGATGTAATAGAAAAGACTGCAATCCTGTTTGTATTTCCTTCTGCGGAGAACAGGACATTCCATATGAGAAATGTTGCTGCAGAATTAGACATAGCTTTTGCTGATTCTGATGGAGTTATCTTTCAAGTCCAGAGGATGGGGCCAGGAGATTCCTTGTATGCCTCAAGCGCGCCCGCAATGTATGCTCTTGAAACACGGGCAGGCTACATAGAAGAAAATAACATTACTGTCAGAACAAGGATCGTTTTCAGGCAATAAGTAGAATTAATAGTTTAGTTTAAACTCAATAGTGACAAATAATCAAAAGCTTTATATAAGTATTTGCTGTAGTAAACACAGCTGTCTGAACTCCGGTTTGGGCAGTAGGCAGGCGTGGGTTTACCTCCTTAAAGCCCGTGCCTTGGAGAAAGGCCCGAGTTAGGAAGAGCTGGTTTCTGTCAGTGGCCAGCCCATGTCTGCCGCTTATGCTATATGGCAGATGGTGCGATGAAATAAGTTTGAAAACGAACTTTTGGAATTGGGCTATAATATTATACAATATGATTCTTCTGCAATTTATAACACATTTTATAGAAATTTTGGAGCTTATCAACTAGAGCTAAGAGTCAGAGATCCAGAACAAAAATCACATTGGCCGACTTGGCAAGCCGAAGGTTGGTTTGAATTGTTCCCAAATGAGCATCACGGAATCGGATTTAAGAGGAATGGAAAAGTTTATAGCATAAAAGATATTCAAAAAGTGCAAAAAGAGTTCGCAGAATATATTAGCGATACTTTTATGCCGCGCGTTAAATCGAAATCAGAAATACCGAAAGAGCTTTCTGATTTGCTGAAGTAATAACATTTTTATACTACCTCTTCTTGATTTAGCCATGGCAACATCACAGGCAAAACTTAAACCGCAGCCCAACTTGAGCAAGGAGGCTTTTGTTGACATGATGCTGAAGAAAGCTTATACAAAAGACGAGCCTGCTGCGCCGCACAAGAACACGGCTGACCCTAAAGAAGTTGAGCAGCTGCTGAAAGACTTGCAGGCAAAGAAGTTCAAGCCTAGCCAGAAGTAATATTTAGATTTTGACCAGAAGTCTTTTAAGTGTAAAACCACCTTTAGCTATATGAAAACAAAGATCCGATTAGAAAAGAGTGACGGCTGGTACGTTGCAACAGTGCCATCACTGCCGGGCTGCATTTCTCAAGGCAAAACAGTCCAAGAAGCCAAAAAAAATATCAAAGAAGCCATAGAGCTTCATCTGAGAGCTTTGCTAGAAGATGGCATTCCACTAAAAGTTACCAAAGGCGCTAAATTAGAGACCGTGGCTATTAATGTATGACAAAGTTGCCTAGAGTCTCGGGCAAGGAAGTTCTTAAGGTTCTTGGTAAAATTGGATACTATGTTAGAGATCAGAAAGGGAGCCACATTCATTTGAGGCATAATACCAAGCCTCCACTAACAGTACCTATGCATGACGAGCTTGCGCCAGGTACACTAAGATCAATAATTAGAGACGCAGGACTAACCGTAGAAGAATTTTTGAAATTGCTTTAATAGGACTTTAAATCTTGACAGTCTCGCCGTTCTTTGGGGCTATTGCATCTATGCCAAACCTGCTTTTGATTTCTGTGGCGAACTTTTCTGTGTAATCACCGTGCACGCAGACCACTTTCTTCGGCCTGATTTTTTGGACGAATTTCATCAATTCGCTCCTGTCTGCATGCGCTGAGAAGCTGAAGGACTTGATGTCCATCTTTACCTTGAAATTGATTGCTCCTAAGGTGTACTGACCAGTGTCTAACAGATAACGGCCCGCAGTTTTAGGTATTTGGTAGCCGGTAAAACATATTCGACAGTCTTCCCTAGCATAAAGGCTCTTCATATAGTGCACGATAGGGCCGCCTTCCATTGCAGCTCCAGTAGTAAGAATGACGCAGGGCTCGTTCATTGCATTATTTCTTTCCTCATTTTCGTATAACGGGATTGCATTGTCAACCGCCCTGTGAAGCGCATCAGGGTCCTTGACAAATTCAGGATGCGACATTGCTATGTTCGTGGCAGCTTTTGCCATGCCATCGAGATAGATTGGCCAGCTGGCGCCGAATTGTTCCAGTATCATAAGGATTTCAGCAGCACGAATTGCAAAAACAGGCAGGAGCGTGGTTCCGCCGCCTTCCAGAGTCTCCCTTATTGTTTCATACAGCCGTTTCTCCTCTTCCTTCCTGTCAGGCTGGTCCTTGCTCGAGTAAGTGGTCTCCATAATCAGGGTGTCTATGGCCTTGGCTTCGTATCTTGCCCCGCCTATGACGCGCTGCGAACCAAGCTTGAAATCCCCGGTATACATTATCTTCCTGCCCTCTGTGTTGAGTGTGTAGATGCAGCTGCCGGGAATGTGTCCTGCATCCCAAACATCGACAGAAGTCTTGCCGCCAAGTTTGACCTCTTCCCCATATTTTATTTTCTGAAGGTTTTTGTGCAAATTCAAAATATCAACAGGATTATACCTTATTGGAAAGCCTTTCAGTTTTGCAACTTTCAATGAATCATGCAGCAGCAAATCAGAATAGTCCGCAGTTGGAGGGGTCTCGTAGACCTTGCAGTGCGTGTCCCTGAACAAGGGAGCCGTATTTCCTAAGTGGTCTAGATGGCCGTGGCTTACAAAAAGCGCGTCAACCTTTCCTTTTGGCGGTAATGGACTTTCTCCGCTTTCTACCTTGGCGCCATAGTCAAACATTATTCTTTTTTCCTTGCCTTCAAGAAAAATAGCGTTCCTGCCGACTTCCCTAAATCCGCCTAAACAGTGTAGCTTCATCTTTCCTCTAGGGTATCTCTCAACATCAGGGCTGCTTAAAGAAGCCTGCTATCTACCAAGAGATTACCCTCGTTAATGGCGCAAGAAAGTAGAACTTTCTGCGCGTTGATTGTGATTACTTTTTCTTTGATTTTGCTGCTGGCTTTGGCGGCTCGCTGGGCTTGCCCAATGAAACGCCGAGCTTTTGCAAGGCCTCAGAATGCGCTTTCAGCAAGGCGTCAACTATCTGAACCATCTGCACCATCTGCTGCCGTTCTTTTAGCAATGTAGTAATTGCGCCCTTATGAAATCCAATCTCCTCATCTTTTGACATGTTTGCTAAAGCATCGCTTCTTTATTTATAAATGTATGCAATAGAAAGCAATACTTTTAAACTGCGCAGTGATGATGTGTATCGATGGCATTTGATTTCAGGCCAAGGCTCTTGATGTACGAGAGCTTCATGTTCATTTCTGTCCAGCTCATAGCATTGCTGACAGGCCTCGGCCTGATATTGACACAGCAGGCGCCTCCAAGGCAGGGGCCCGTGACAAATATTCCAGAACTGGCTTCTGGCTCGTGGCAGATTCTTCTGGCATTTGCGATAGCAGTAATCCTGATTTTCATTTTGCTGCGCTTCATCAAAGTGCCAGCAGTATGGGGCGGCTTCTTTGCGTTCATAATTTTTATCGGAGCGCAGACAGTGTTCGGCTCTTTCCTGCCGTTCTTTTTCGGCAGCACTTT
>DATEUM010000030.1:0-2478 GCA_035283085.1 Candidatus Nanoarchaeia archaeon | reverse complement strand
ATAACTTGCGCGTGTCATTAACCCTTATCTTGAGTTTTTTGGCGATGTCCTCTTCAGGGACATTCTTCTTTTTCTGCAGGATAGCCAATATTTTGATGGTAGATTCGTCCAGCTCCAAGCCCAATTCAGCCAGCATCGATTCCAGTTTAGTTGCAGCCATTACAGAGTTTGATTTTTTGCCAATTATTTAAGCTTTGTTGCGAATGAATCTCTGTGCCCAGAGAAAGTTTGCCTTCTCTGGCTTCAAGACTTAACCCAGTCATGCAAAGGACCTTATGATATAAGGCCCTATCAGGTTGAATACTATCAGCAGGATTGAGGCCATTGTGAGAATTGAAAACACCCTTTTTGCCCTGTTCGGATTCTTCAAGCCCCTCTGCAAAACAAGCGACGCCATGCGCCCGCCGTCAATTGCTCCCAGTGGAAGCATATTAATTATGCCTATTCCCAAATTCAGCGCAAATATCCACTGCAGCAAGCCATACTCAGGCAAGGTATTTGCAATCGGGTTGTAAAGATAAAGCAGTCCTAATGGGAAATTCCCGTATATTTCCTTCAACTCAGGTTTTACCTGCAAGTCTATCGCCCTTATTGAAACTCCTATGTATGCCTGGCTTTCATTTCTAGGATTATTTGTCGTAACTACATTAAAAGTACCTCTTTCGGTTTCTATGCTGACTGTATCTCCAGGGCTGACGGTCTGCATCACAGAAGAAAAGTCTGCGGGGCTTCTAGTATCAATTCCATTGATTGACAATACCCTGTCCTCGAGCTGCAGGCCTGCCTGTTCTGCAGGAAAGTCTTTAGTCAAAGCATAAATCTCCACATTGTTGGACTCAACTGTGGAAGATACAACGGGAGAGAAAATGAACAATGACAAAAGCAAAATAATTGCTGCAGTGACAAAATTTGCCATTGCGCCGGCTGCAAATATGGATAGTTGCACTTTAGTCGGGGCTTTCTGAAGCTTTTTCTCATCTGGCTCGACAAAAGCCAGCGGTATTATCGCCAAGAGGCCTGCACCTGCAGCCTTTACCTTTTGCCTGAACGCTTCAGCAACAACACCATGCGCGCCTTCGTGCACCAACACGACAACAAAAATTGAAATTATGAAATACCAGAACGATACAAACAAAATAGGCCCTGTCGCAAGTGTAAAAGGAGCGGGAAGTATGAGCTGAAGCTGCGGCACTGCAGATATTGTCAGCAGTTTGTATGTAAGGAACGCAAAGACAAAAGCCATTGCAATAAATCCTACTGGAATCGAAGCGTAGCCAAAGCCGCGCCAGAACCTTGGGCTTATATCGGAAATTCTCTTCATTAGCCGATTGAATCTTTGCGTCTTGTAAAGAAACAGAATCTTGTTCTGGACAACAATATTTTTCCTCTTGATATAAATAAGGATAAATAAAACTGCGTAAAACACGATTAATGACAGCAAGTTTAAATCCAGATTAATAGCCATTTAATCCTTCTTGTATCTAGCCACAATATCTATTAGGTTTACGTGGCCCATGAACAATGCCCTGCAGCAGTATCTCTTCAATCCTAATTGATCGAGAACTTCCTTGGCAGGCTCGCCCTTGTCAACCCTTTCCCTGAATTCTTCCCACAGGTGAGCTACGGGCTTTGAGCAGCTAAAGCATCTCATCGGTATTATCATTCTGAGCCCCCCATTCTTCTTGCGAAGAATGATTGACAAAACATTTCACTTTGCTTGTTTTGGCTTATCATTTTGTTTTTCACCTCTTATCTATACGAAGTCTGTCTCTTTGCCCTTGCCCTGGAGTGCGTGCCGAACTTTCTCGGCTCTTTTCTCCTTGTGTCTGCAACGAGCAGGAAACGATCATAATCCAGGAATGTTCTCTTCAATTGTTCAGAGCCTGTGAAAGCAATTAAAGCCTTTGCTATGGCGAGCCTTGAGGCTTCTGCCTGAGCGCTCCATCCGCCGCCATTTACAGAAACATCAACGTCAACTTCTGCAGCCATCTGCCCAGCTACCATAATAGGCTCTGATATTCTCAATCGGGCAAACTCATTGCTGTATATGTCCAGAGGAATGGAATTTACCTTTACTATGCCCTTGCCAGGCCTTGCTGTGGCCCTTGCTATGGCTTCCTTCCTTTTTCCTGCTGCGTGCGCGATTTTAGCCGCCATTGTATGTTCCGCTTTGCCTTAGCAATTCTGATATCATTCCTATCTTAACGAAATTTGATGTTTTCAAGTTGTCTGAAGATATTTCAGGCATTGTCTCAATCTTCTGGTTCTTGTAATCATCCGGAACGCCTATGAAACATTTTATCTTGTCATAAGCAGCCCTTCCTCTCGAATCTTCAGACCATCTTCCGTGCGGCAGCATTCCTTTTATGGCATGCCTTACAATCCTATCAGGCATTCTTTTCCTGAAAGGTCCCTTGAAAGGCCGCACTCTTTTTTCCCGGGCCTGGAACTTTCCCAGAACAACGTGCTGCTTTCCGG
>DATEUM010000029.1:0-3744 GCA_035283085.1 Candidatus Nanoarchaeia archaeon | reverse complement strand
CTATCTTATGCGCCAATTCGTGCTTTTCCTTATCCGACAAATTCTTGCTCGGCCTCTTTTCGCTAGTTTCAATCTCCATTTTTACTGCAGAACGCAATTCGTCAATCAAATCATCCGCATCCACAACAGTTCCTTCTCTTGATTTCATCCTGCCTTCTGGCAGGTTTACCATGCCGTAACTAAGATGATGATACAGCCCAGCTTTTATTCCGAGTTTCTTCAAAATTGCAAACAACTGCTGGAAATGCAAATTTTGCTCATCAGCCACGACATAAATCGACATGGCTGGCTTGAACTCATCATACTTCATTTTTGCAAGTTGTATGTCTTGCGTTATGTAAACAGAAGTCCCATCAGCCCTCAAGACAACTTTGTCTGGCAAACCATAATCTTTGAGCTCTGCAATGATGTTTTTCTTCTCGTCTTTGGCGAAAAATCCTTTCTTATGGTAATCGAGCAGAAGTTTCTTTGCATCCTTGTAGTGGTCTGTCTCATAAAATTCCTTGTCAAATTCTATTCCTAATTCCTTGAAGGTCTGCTGGAAGCCTTCTATAGCCCAGCGGTTCATCTTTGCAAGCAGCTCAACAGCTTTTCTGTCGCCAGACTCCCACTTCTGAAGCAATTCCTGGGCTTCATCTGCCAGTTTTGGGTTTTCTCCAGCTTTTTTATCAAACAAAACATAAAAGTCGCCGACAAAATGGTCACCCTTTATCTTTTCCGATTTGGGAGTCTTGCTATTGCCCCATCTGTCATAAGCAAGCATTGATTTAGAAATGTGAATTCCCCTGTCATTATACAAACAAGCCCTAATTACCTTGTGCCCGTTGGCCTCGAGTATTCTAGAAACGCTCTCGCCTAAGGCAGCATTTCTCAAATGCCCTAAATGCAGCGGCTTGTTGGTATTTGGGGAAACAAACTCGACAATTGCTTTTCCTTTTTTCGCTGCAGAAAAGCCATATTTCAGCTTGAGCGCTTCAAGTAATACTTTGCTTGCAAGTTTCTCGCTGTCTACGAAGAGATTCAGATAAGGCCCTGCTACCTCAATCTTCTTGATAAGCTTCAATTTAGGCAGCTTCTTCTTTATGTCAAGTGCAATTTCGTGCGGATTTTTCTTGAAAACTGAGGCGAGCTTGAAACAAGGGAATGCGAAATCTCCTTGCTCCGCAACTTTGGGCTCTTCAAGCATTGTGGCTATTTCGTGCGGCGATAATTTCGCCAAAGCGCCAATAGCCTTGGCAATCTCAGATCTGGCCTCCTCTAGCATAGCTCAATAAAAATTCGGTTGCTTATAAATCTGCGGTCATTAATCTGGCAAATACCTTTGCATCTCCAAAGAGGTCTTCCTGCCTTGCATACTCGTTTGGCATGTGATAAACATCTTCATTGACTTTTTCCCAGCAGACCGCAGGTATTCCCTTCATTCTCAAGTAAGCGGCAAATGTTCCGCCACCTATTCCTGCCGCATAAGCATCTACATTGTAGACTTCTTTTATGGCTCTTTTCAATTCTTTGACTAGGGGATGATTAGGATCTGTTGGCTTTGGCGCATCAACTCTTTGTATCTCATCAAATTCAACTTTAACTTTGGTTTCCTTTTCTATCCTACCCATGACTAATTTAATTTCGGCCAACACGTCGTCCAGCTTGTAATTAGGCAAAACACGGCAGTCCATGTAAAATACATCAGAGCCGGGAATTATGTTTACTGCCAGCACATTAGGCTCGTGCTTTGTCGGCTCAAAAGTTGAATTAGGCGGCTCAAACAGCATATCTGTGTGATCGAACTTGTCATAGAGTGTGTCTCTCAACGAAACTGCAAGCTTTGCGGCGGCGTATGCGGCATTATTTCCTTTTTCAGGAGTTGAGCCGTGTGCCTGCTTTCCCTTTATTTTAATCTTTAGCCAAAGAATAGACTTTTCTGCAACTTCTATTTGTGTTCCTTCATTATTTCCGGAATCTGGCACGACAAAAATATCATCTTTGCTGAAAATTTTCTTTTTAATCAAATATTTCACGCCGTATTCAGAGCCGACTTCTTCATCGCAGACAAAAGCCAAGCAAATTTCTCTCTCTGGTGTGATTCCTGCATCCTTTAGTGCTTTCAAGGCAAATAAAGTTGCAACTGCCGACTGATTGTTGTCTATTGCTCCGCGGCCATAGAGCCTGCTTTTCTTCCAAACTGGTTCGAATGGCTCTGTTTCCCAAGCTTCTATGTCTCCTGGAGGAACAACATCAAGATGAGAGAGAAACCAGAGCCTTTTCTTAGATTTTCCCGGAAGTTTTACAATTAAATTCGGCCTTTCGCCTTCCGGAACCCTTTCATCTTTAGAATTTACCCAAGTAATATCGGTAAAACCCAGTTTTTTGCACAATTTCTCCAGATATTTTGCCTTAGGCATCTCGCCTTGCCCTTCTGATTCTGGAGCTATGGCTTCAAAAGTGCATAAAGTTCCGAGAGTGTCGAGCATCTGGCCTTTTAGTTCTTCAATTGCGGCATCAATTTTTTCAGCCATGTTGGTCAAGCACCCAATTTACTACTGATATTACCGATGAAGCTAGATAAACATTATTGCCTAATGAAACCTTTGTGCCTTTTCTCAAGGCAAATTGCATATCTTTCTTCGGCAAACCGACGTGATCGCCGAGGACGAACGTCGGGTTCTGTAATTTAGTCTTTGAAATGTGCGTGCCCTTTTGGTCTAGAACAACTATGTTGCTAGAATCCTTGATTATTTCCTGGAAGCTTTTCCTTGACACAGCAATTCCTGATTGAATAAAAGCCCATTCCTTATCCTTTACCATTTGCAGAGCTTTCTTGATCGCGGCGCCAATAGATTTCTCTGAAGGCTCTATTCCAACTATTTTATCGCCGTCAAATCTTATGGAAACTGGAGGTTTTGGGCCAGTATTTAGCACGACAAAGAATCTTGTATCTCTCCTGACAGTTTTGGACAACCATAAAGCTGCAATGACACATCTGCAGACCAAATCGAGCCTATTTGATTCATGAAGCTGATTTAGATCGAAGTTTGAGTCTGTAGTTCCGTATGAATACAATACAAACGTTCTCGTCATAGCTTCTCCAGCGCAGCCATCACTCTTTTTTCATTAAAATCCCTTTCCACGCAAAGGAATTCCTTGATTTTTCTTATGTTTGGAGATTCCCATTTCAGTTTATAGTCCTTTGTAACTGGTATGTTTGTAATAAAATCGAAAACTTCTTTCCAGTCATATTCTAATTTTAGAGATTTGAAAATCTGCTCTGGATTTTTCTTCCGCACAATCTTTACGGCTCCTTTGGGCCCGATTTTTGGGACTTTGGGGTTAAAATCTGTGCCAATAAGCATGCAAAGCGCAACAAGTTGCGGCTGGTTTATCTTGTTCTTTCGCAAAAATTCTTTCAAATCTATTATTTCAGGCCTTACTTTTGCCTTTCCTCCTTTTGGAAGTTTCCTATAGCGGGAAATAGTGAGGTTTCTTACTAATTTAGGCACGCCAAACATCAAACTGTCATAATCCTGCGATGCTGCAGCCCAAACTTTGCCCTGCTTTGCCATAAATGCGCACTGGGCTTCACCCTCAGAAGGCGCTTGCACTACAGGACACCCTAGATAGCCCAAGAGCTCCTTGGATTCTTCTATAATCTTGAGACTTACCAAGCGCGTCTCTTTTGGAAATCCTTCATAGCCATCAAAAACAAAGGCAGGCTTGATTCCTTCTGCAAGCAAGTGTGTCACACGAAAG
>DATEUM010000028.1:0-13497 GCA_035283085.1 Candidatus Nanoarchaeia archaeon | reverse complement strand
TTCTGGCAAAGATAGAATAAACTCTATCTCTGGCTTCTTCATATGTCATAATTTCCTGCTTTTCACCAGTAGGCCTCCCGCTAAATATTTCTAATTGAGAACTGTCCATTAGCGGCTGTGTAAAGCGAAGAATTTCTACATCTCTTGCATAGTATGGGGCAAATACTCCAGGTTTTATTTCTTTCAATAGACTCTCGTTGTACAAATAATCCGTTAATGCCCTTGCTTTACTAAAGGTAGAATTAAACTTCCTTGCAACGTCTTCCCTTGATGTTGGTGAGCGCTCTTCATCATCGTCTTTATCCCACCTCTCCTTTACATAGTACCACGCATCTTTATGCTCGCCAGTAAGGAGCCGTACTCTTTCTTCTAATAGAGGTTCTTTGCCTGGCATATTGTCTACTCCACGCATAGTTTTAAAAAATAAGGTATGCCCCCGGCCGGGATTGAACCGGCGACCTTTGCCTGTTTGTCAGGCTCACGAGGAGCTCAGTACCAAGGCTTAGCGGATTCCATTTTCCTGGAACCTAACGCTCTACCACTGAGCCACGGAGGCTTAATCTATTTTGTATGCCTTCGTAACTATATTAAAAACCCTTTCCAAGTCCTTTCCCTCTACAATCGACCTTAATTCCATCCTTGCCGAGGCCTTTGCAAGCCTTGTCAAGCCTATGACTGTGCGCGGGGTAACTTCAAACAGCATCCCTTCTTCCTTCTCTTTTAGCGATGTTGCGAAATTCTTGATTTTATCAGCCATTCCTTGGGGAATTTCAACATCCAAAGCAGATGCAAACTTGATGTATCTTTTCAAAAACAAAATGTCATTTAATTTTACTTTCACCTTATCTTCAGAGACAATTTTTTCTGCAATCTCTGCAAACTCTGACAAGTTTGCTTTCTTCACAATAAAAGTCAAGTGGAATCTTGTAAGGAGGGCAGAGTCAAAAGGCAGCTGTGCCCTTAATTCTTCAGTGGTGTAACCTTTGAACTTGTCTCCCTGCGGATTTGCAGTTCCCAGCACTCTGATAAGGGCATCAAACCTGTAGTGATGCCCGCCTTTGTCGTATGTGATGAAACCTTTCTCCATAGCATTGTACAATGCGGCATAATCTTCCTTTTTCATCAGGTTTAATTCGTCAATGCAGCACAAGCCGCGATGCGCGCTAGGCAAAAGCCCGGGAGAAACTTTCTTTCCTTGCACCACTACTGCAAGTCCTGCCCCCGATGTACCGGAACCCAATCCAAATGCCCCTATGGGCGACAAGTCTGCTGCACTTCTCAGGATATCAGTTTTGCCTGTGCCAGGATCTCCAAGCAGCAAGATATGCACAGGCTCTTTGGAAAATAATTGCAATGATGCAGACTGCTTTGCTTCATTCAATCCTATTATATTTGCAGCAATGAACTGCGGAACAGACTCATAAGCTCGGCCAGAGAATTCTCGAAATCTCATCTCGAAAAATTTGCTTCTGATTTTCTTGTCGAGCTCCTCTATCCACAACCTGTGCTTGACTTCAACATCATGGTCAGGATTGAATTTTCTCTTTTCCGGCTGGATAAAGTAAATTCTCGGAAGAATATCTTTCCCAGATATCAAAAAACTCCAGTCCAGCTTCTTCAATTTAACAACTGCTTTCCCCTGCTTGACTAAAAGGTTCAATCGATTGAGTTCATTTGGTTTCATGAACTCTTCTAGCTTTGAAAGCCTGATCTGCTCCTTCCTGTTGAGAGGCCTTGCAGTCAGCACAGAGTCCCTGAAAAGCTTTCCTGTCTTCCTGGCAAGCCATTTAGTTGCGCTCCAGGTATTGCTGGCTATCTTCCCGCCTAAACCATTTCTCTTCCTTTCTTCCTTGTCCTTAGTCATT
Source organism: Candidatus Nanoarchaeia archaeon (assembly GCA_035283085.1). Classification (GTDB taxonomy): domain Archaea; phylum Nanobdellota; class Nanobdellia; order UBA10117; family UBA10117; genus DATEUM01. The sequence continues at coordinate 11,632 of DATEUM010000028.1, read as the reverse complement.
TCTTTACAACAAAGTCAGAGAATTCGCCTTTATAGTTTTCCACTGTCAAAACAACAGATTCAACCCTGCTCCCTATTGGTCCCTTCCACAGGGCTTCCTCGAAATCTTTCATAACAGCAGACAGACCCTCAACAACAATCTCCACCTTATCATCAGTATTCCTTACCCATCCCTTCAGCTGCATCTTGCGAGCTAGCCATCGAACCCAGCTCCGAAAGCCAATCCCTTGCACTAATCCAGAGATGAAGATATGCGCTCGAGTGTTCATAATATTATTATGAAATAAAGTGTTAAAAGAGTTTAGTGGCGAAGGCAGGATTTGAACCTGCGACATCCAGCTTATGAAACTGGCGTTCTTTCCTGCGAAGGATACAGCTAAATTTATTCAGCTTTATCGCAACATACCAGGCTGAACTACTTCGCCAGACATAATGGGAAAATCTGGTTTTTAAAAGCTACTAATTATTGTATGCGTTCGATGGTTTTGTAAAATACTGAACTCTCCAGTTCCTTGCTCCTGATGTGCTGCTCGAAATTTATATTTAACGCTCTTTTAAGCTGCTCCGCACTTATCGCAGCTATTCCTCTCGGCTGCGCATAGTTTTTATTATAACTTTCAACTAAAGCTTCTGCGTTGATTCGCCGTGCATCATTCAGCCCATGTATTGCGCTGGACACAAAATAGCCTTCGTGCGCTTCTGGCATTTTAAACATCTCGCGCCATCTTGAAAAACCCTCGTGCGGCCGCACAACAAGATGATGCATCATCTCGTAACAGCCATCGATTGCCTTGGGCAAGTGATGCTTTATCTTCTCCGCGTCCTTTGACCTTGCCTTGCTCAGCAAATCATCAAGGGTTTTCTGGCCAGACACGACTTCAAAACCAAGACGCGTCCACCCGCCCCATGCAAATGCAAAAAGGGCTTCGCCAAAAGCGTGCCAGGCCTCGCTGCCAAGTTGCCTATCGCCTTCTAAGACTCCGAATGTCTTGAACTTTTCAACTTCTTTTATGGGCTTGTGCTGCTGGAAAGGCATCGTGATTGTGAACCTCTGGCCGGGCGGATTCATATAACCTATCTCAAATTTGGCGCCCTTTGGTTCGGGGAGATACCGGTCAAGCTTATTGAAAAGGTCTGCGTGTCTTGCGACAGCTTTGGACGTGGCTATGTCACTGACCCCCGTGCAGGAAACTGAAAATTTGCCATGGATTTCTGCGGCAGGGCATTCGCAGCCCAATACAACAGTTGGCAATAAATTATCATCAACAGAACTTTCGTAGCCGATGGAATGGTCAACAGTAAGGGCTATGGTACCCTTATTCCTGTTGCTGAACCTCCAAGCGTGGACTTTGGAAGGTCTTTTCAGCCTAACTATTATGTCATATCCCTGGTAGAACCTCGGCAATATCGCCAGTACATTTGCAGCCTCTGCGACTGCGGCTTCATCTGCTGACGTCTCAATGTTGGCGACCCCATACCGGGCGAACTCATCAACTACTTCGACAAGCCAATGAAAAGCGGACTTTTCCCTGTCAATTGTTATGGTCATTATATACTTGAGTAAACAAATAGGTTCTTAAAATTATGTAAATGGACCGGACGGGAATTGAACCCGTAGCCTCACGCTTCGGCTTGCTTTTCTGCAAAATGCCATGCGTGCGTCATACCGTTAGACCACCGGCCCGAATTTTCTAGCCTTAAACGGCTTTATCAGTTTAAGAAACTTGTCCACATCATGTTGTAAAACATATACATTGTATAAATCCTTCCAGCCCTTTCGTACAACCTTAGATATTCCACAAGCAATACGCATCTCTCTAAGTATCTTTAGAATTTGTTTTGCTAATGCATTCGAAGTGGTGTAATAAACTATCTTAATCCTATTAGTCGCCCGTTCTTGGCAGACTGTACCATCAGTATCTAATAATCCTCGTAAAAAGCCAATTTTATATCGTAAGGGTAACTTAAGAGCCTTTAAACTCACAGTGTCATGTTTTCTATGTTTATCGTAATGTATAAAATTAGAAAAATAATTGAAAATCTTCTTATCTGAAACTCTAAGTCTGTATCTAATACTTTTTGGATCGATTTCCTTACCCAACCGCCATTTTTTGTTAAAATATGTTTCATATAAATTTTTAACGTAGTTTGCATAATCGGGACAATTACCGAAGTGTACATTGGTTTGATAATTCCAATTAGACTTAGCGTAGTGTTGACTGCCATCACCAACAAAAATACCTAAAATTTCCCCCTCTTTTTCTGAAAATCTAATGGAATACTTTGGTTCTTTGTATCTTTTACCCTTTATTTTCTTGTAGTAATAGTAAAGCGTCGATTTCCCCAAATTGAGAGTTTTGGATATAGAATTCAAGGATTCACCTTTCTTAATTCTATAAACTATGGAATCAATTGTTGCTTCATTTAAACGACCCACTATCTAATTAATGGTTACGAGTTAATAAATATTGTGGCTTAGGGTTCAAATTAGTTATTTTCTTTTCCTGAGCATCTCTGGCCTTGCATCTTTCCTGACTTCATCCTCTAATCTTACAAGGCGCTCCATAATCTCATCTGCTTTCTTTGCCAAATCGCCAAGCAGTTCCAAAGACTTTGAGGCCCAGATAGAAATCTCGCCGGAATCAGTTTTCTTCCTTCCTTTCACGTCAATAGTCTTGTGTATCTCATCACGAAGTTCTTTGGCATCGTCAGCAATCTGGTATAAGTTCTTCACCATGGCCATGGTGAAGTGTGTTGTTTCAGATATAAAGTTTACTGAGGGTTATGTCTATGGTCAAGGGCACCCAGAAATTTTGCGAAGCTTAACACAAGAAAAAGCATGCTTTTTCTGTGCCCAAGAAAATTGTTGGACAATTTTCTGGTCCATCTGAACATTGTTCAGATCGGCCCCGCTGAACTAGTTCAGCTTGGTGATGAAAGATTCCCCCATCAGTAAGAGTAGAAAGCGGGCCCGAAGGGATTTCCTGAAAGGAAACTAGCGAAACTAGTTTCGCTTTGTTTGAACCCTTGACGTCCAACTTAAGAGGTTGGCGCTCTAGCCTGACTGAGCTACGGACCCGTAGGGAAACAGTTAAAAGATAATTTAAAAGCTTTTTAGAGAGTGGATAAAGTCCATACGTCAGGGCTGCTTTGGAATGCATTTACTGGGCTTTAGAGATAGCTGAGTCCAGTAGAATTAAGTGAAAAGAATTATAACAACAACGCTGCGCCAGCCAGCAATGCGAATAGTATTGCGAAGCCCGCTATTTTGTCCAAATCTGCTGCACCTTTTGCCATGTGTTACCTCCTTCGCTTGTAATCAGCCAAGCACTTGGCTTGCGATTATGAAGCCTATTATGAAGCCAACCAAAAGGCCTTGCAGGAACTCCTTCAAGCCGTACTCGATTTCTGCTTTTGACAGTTTTGCCATAGATAATGATTAGTGATGCTTGGGGTGATTTTTCCCAGGCAGGGCTTCTTTCAGCTCAATTGCACCCAATACCAAGAGCACTGCTCCAAGACCATAAAACACAGGGAATGCAGCCAGTTCAAGTCCTGATGGAAGTGTTGCATTGGCTAGCAGCAATCTGTTAGCTCCCAATAAAGTTCCGTAAATGCCAAAGCCCAGCCAGGTTGCTCCCAAAAACACAAGGAATAGGCCCATAAACTCGTGCTGCCTGAGGTTAAGCTTGACCATCAATAGAGATTAAAGGAGATTGTTTAAATATCTCTTTAATTCGGAAGGAGTGACTACAAGAAAGAATGAATAAATGGGGCCACCAGGATTTGAACCTGGATCGCACGCTGTTTTGCTTTCGTCCCAAAGCGCGAGTCCTGATTGCTCCCAAAGAAGCAGAGCCAAGCTCCGCTTGCTGAGGACCAAGTTAGACTATGACCCCATAGGTCAATGCGCCAGCCGAGATTCGCACTCGGGTCCTAACCTCATTGCGACCTTCGATCTCTTGCGCATCACTTGTGATGCGCAGTTTGATCGACCTTTAGTCTAAAGGTCGTGGCAAGGTTATGTCCTACTGCTAGACTACTGGCGCGAACGTTTCGCCGTTCGAGCACGACATGCCATCTGCGCTTCGCTTGATGACATAGCCTAACGGCTGCTAAAGAAGTAGAATTCGCTTTTTAAAAGTTAGCTACGACGCAACGTTGGGTATCTCTTAACATAAGGGCTGCTTTTGAAGAAACCACACATGACCTTAAGACTTAACCCTAGTCAGTCCTCAAAGAACTGAGCCCAGCCAGGCTACTGTTAGTATGCCCAAGAAGTTAAGCGTGTAAGAGATAACTAGAAAATATTTTGTCTTGACTTTTAACGCACCAAATATAGCCGCGCCTATTTCATCTGGCAGCGGCGAGGCTATGATTATTGCAGCAATAACCATCGCGACGTATTTGGCATAGGGGTGCTTATTCTTTATCTTTAACCTCCTTGCAAGATACGCTATTTCAGGAATTCCTCTTTTTCGAATGTAGCGGAAAATAATATAATCACCAGCTACTGAGCCGAATGCGCCAATAAGAGCCACAAAGAACGGATTCTGAACTTTACCTAAATAGAAAATTACCGCGGTTGCTGCCGGTGCAGTTATTACATCTGAATAGAAAGCTCCTGCGAAAAGCGGGGCAAAAGGCCCGAATTCTGCAGATTTCTCTATGAAAGCTCCGGCTTGAGGCGTGCTCAGAATTATTATGGCGACTATCACGCTTACGAAGATGAACACGAGGTTGTACAAGCGAATCTGCTTACCATTAGTGGCCATTCTAGAATAAGGAAGAGTGTGCTTAAAATAGTTATTCTCAGTTATCGTGCATGGCCCAAAGAGCGAGGCTGGCGTAAGTCCTGTAAGGAGACCATCTGCTGGAAATCTTCTCAGCCTTTTCTGGGGTAACATTTCTCATCTTATACAGATTTTCAATGCTTCTCCTCAGGCCGAGGTCTCCGGGAGAGAAAACATCCTCCCTGCCTAATGAAAACATCAGGAACATTTCAGCGGTCCATCTTCCAATGCCTTTTACTTTCGTTAATTCCTGTATTACTGATTCATTGTCAAGCTTGTGCAAATTTTCCAGAACTATTTCCTTGCTGACAACTTTCTTTGCCAAATCTTTCATGAAGTCCACTTTGTTCCAGGAAGTTCCGATATTTCTTATCTTCTGTGCGGGCAATTTCAGAATTCTTTTCGGTTCTATTTTTCCATTCGGGAAAAGTTTCACGAATCTGCCATAAATGACGTTGCCAACCTTGCCGGAAAGCTGCTGATAGATTATTTCCCTGCACAAGGCTGCAAAAAGGTCTTTGGCTTTTATAGGTTCTAGTTTCTTGCCATTCAGCTTCTTTGCTGCCGAAAACAACACCTTGTCCGTTTTTCTGAAATGATCCAGAACTTTCTTGTCCATTACCGCAACTCCTGTGAGGATTTGAAAAATCTTTGATTTTTCATTACCTGACTCTGCCGCCTTCGCCGGCTTTTTCCACATGGACTTTTTCCTTGTATGTCTGCAGGAACTTGTCCTTGTAATAGACAGAGTTTCCCCTGGTGGTAAGCGTGACTTTTATGAATTCGTTAAGGTCGAGGTTTTCAACTGGCTTCTTTTCCATTCCAACTATGAAAACATCTGCTCCTGGCTCGGTTTCATCAACGCGAAGGATGCCGACATTGCCAGACTTATCTTCAGCAGCAAGGAGCATGCCCTGCGACTCAACGCCCTTGATTTTGGCGGGCTTCAGGTTTGAAATTATCACAATTCTTTTGCCTTTCAGCTCCATTGGCTTGTAGTGCTGCTTCACTCCGGCGACTATCTGGCGGAAACCAGCGCGGCCCACATTGAGCTTTAATTTGTACAGCTTTTCTGCGCCTTTTACTTCTTCGACATTCATTACTTCTGCTACCCGCAAGTCAAGCTTTTCAAAAGGCTCCACAACGCCAATCCTTTCAGCGTCAATTTTTTCGAAAAGTATGTCGCCTTTTGCAATCGTTGTGCCGGCTTTTAGCTGGCCCCATTTCAAGCCTTTCAATCCCGGCACTGTTTTGAGGCCTAGTTGCTGGGAAATCTTCTCCGCAGTTTCTGGAATGAACGGCCATACTAGAGCGGTTATTATCCTTAGAGATTCCCCCAAGTTGTACAGAACAGTGTTCAAATGCGGGTCATTTTTCTTTGCAAGCTCCCAGGGCTTTTCATCCCCCACATATTTGTTTGCAACAGTTATGTACGCCCAAATCTTTTCGAGGGCCTTGTGATATTCCAATTTCTGCATGTGCTCGGAAGCGTGCCTCACGGCGTCCTCAGAACGCCAAATTATTTCCACATCATCCTTCTTCTGCTTCTTGGCTCTTGGCACCTTGTTGCCAGAAAATCTTTCTATTAGAGTCAGGACGCGGGATACCAGATTGCCTAGCTCATCAGCGAGCTCCGCATTATGCCTGCTAATCAATGAAACTTCAGAAAAGTCCAGGTCCTCCCCGTAAGGGCATTCTCTCAAGAGGTAATATCTTACTGGGTCTGCGCCGTATTTTTTGGCCAGATATTTCGGGTCTATTACATTCCCGAGAGATTTGGAAATTTTCTCGCCGTTGACAGTTATCCAGCCATTGACCGCGATTGTTTTTGGCAATGGCAGGCCAAGAGACATCAGCATTGCGGGCCATATCACTGCATGGAACCACAAGTTATCCTTGCCCAGGTGCTGGTAATCCGCGGGCCAGAAAGTCTTGAACTTTGCCCCTGGCCAATTTATTCCGGTTATGTAAGACTGCAGGGCCTCGAACCAGACGTAAGTGGAATGCCTCCTGTCCAGGGGAAATGGCACGCCCCACTGGAACTTGACCCTTGAAACTGACAAGTCCTTAAGGCCTTCGCGCAGGATTCTCTGCCTGACCTCCTCCAGTCTTCCAGAAGGTCTTACAAAATCAGGGTGCTCTTTGTAATAGTCAAGCAAGGGCGCCGCGTATTTAGAAAGCTTGAAGAAATAAGTCTCTTCCTCAAGATATTCGACAGGCCTGTGGTGTATTTTGCACTTGCCGTCGACTATATCATCATCGCCCAAATAATTTTCGCAGCCAACACAGTAGGAACCCTTGTAAACGCCCCTGTAAATGTCCTCGACCATCCTCTTAATCAGCTGCTGGGCTTTTTTCTTATGGTCCACATCAGTTGTCCTGATGAACCTGTCATAATCTATGTTGAGAGCTTTCCAGGCTTCCTTGAATTCTTGGGAAAGTTCGTCAACAAACTGTTTAACCGGCTTCCCCGCATTCTCGGCAGCCCTCAATATCTTAAGACCATGCTCATCAGTCCCTGTCAAGAAGAAAACTTTGTAGCCAAGGCTCCTGTGCCATCTGGCTTGAACATCAGCAGCCACTTTCTGGTATGCGTGCCCGCAATGTGGAGATGAATTCGTGTAATCTATAGCAGTTGTTACATAGAATTTCTGCTTAGCAGATGAAGATTTTGCGAAGTTTATCACCCAAAATTAAGCTAAATTAAGGGCATAAAAGGCTTGTGTTACAATACGCCTTTATATATCAAAAATAGCCCTTTTTGGGCATGAATAAAGGAGGCTGGCTGGCTTTTGCAGCAGTTCTTGTGATAGTTATAGCGGTAGCTTTCTTTATGGCACAAAAAGGAGCGCTTACTACAACTTTACAGATTTCTAATTTCAACTTTACCGAAACTCAAGAAGGGCCAGAGACTTTTACCATAGACAGGGGCTTTGAAGCTCAGCCAGGAAGTGGCTTGCCCATCGTTTTTTCAGGCCCAATACAGAAGCCGACTCCCTGCCACACCTTATCTGCTAGCAGTAGAGTTGATGGAAATGATGTCATTGTAGGCATAACTGCAGTAGCCGGAGAAGGATTCTGCATACAAGTAATAGCTGATGTGTTTTACAGAGGAAGCTTTGATTACACTGGTGCGATAGATGAAATCATTGTTATGGGACCATTCAATGAAGAAATAGCAAGGCAAAAGCTCTGATAACTCTTTTATCCCTTTCTTTCTCTAGATTTGCATGGAGGCCCTTAACGAGATCGCTGAAGCTCTTAAGCTTCTGGAGCAGAAGCGCGCATTTTTGTCGGAATGCTTCAAGCAGACTGACAAGGACGGCATAACAAAATTCAAGTTCCCAATTAATCCTGTCGATCTTCACAATTTAAAGATATGCGGCGTTGATGGGGGCCTGCTGAAGAAGGAATATCACGGAGCCGGCCTGATACTTAGAAGAGCTGTTGCAGTATGCTTTACCTATAGCGAGGGAAAGCTCTCGGAGACAAGGTATTTCCCAGACAGGAAACCGATGCCAGAGCCAATTGCTGTCGGGCCTGAGTTCTCTGAGGCAGATTTCAATCTTCTTGCAAGCTTGAAGAGAGAGGAAGTAGAATTGAAGACCTGCCTGAAAGCTATTGGGGAATTTGAGCCTAATGTTTTGGTGAGGGATGGCTCAATTGTCCTATACCCCTCAAATCTGCCAGAGAAAACCTCTCAGGTGTATAAGGTTTACCAGAGCGTCGTAAAGTTAGTCAGAGAATTGTACAAAACCTGCCAAGAAAAAAATATTTTGCTTGTAGGTGCGGTTGAGGACAGCAGGGGAAAAAGATACTGCAACATAATTCTGCAGGAAGCAGTCCCTGCTTTGTTAAAAGCAAACATAAATATCGAACTGCTGAGAAGAATAGATGCAAACAAAGATGTTTTGAACAACACGACTGATACACTTTTCCTGTACAATCTTCTTAGCACAGGAGAAAGGACGGCAGCACTAGATTACAGCAAAACATCTGAACTGCCGATACTGAAGGACTTGGAAGAATTTTCCAAGAAATTGTTTGTAGTTTACATCAAGGCCGCAGAGTTCGACCGGCCTTTAAGGCTGGACTTTTTATCTGATGTAGAGAAACTGGATGAAACTGCTGACAAGATAGCTGCCATAATCTATGAGATATCAAAACTCAACAGGATGTATAGTTACCCATCAATCCTGATAGAAGCTGATGGCAGGGCAAAGCTGGAAGAGAATGATATCTTCCACTTCAAGGCTGCCCTCGCAGAGAAGCTTGGCAACAACCCAGCTTTATTTGAACTAAGGCGAGACTTAAGACCATTCTGACTAATCTGCCTTCTGGAATGTGACTACAGAAATTCCCAGCTTGAGCTTGTTGAAGATATATTTCTTGTGCCGGTCCTTGTCTTCCAAGGCTTTTATGGCATCATCCAAGCTGTCCAGGCCTGGCACCTTAATCTTGACATGGTATTTTCCTTTTTGCGTCTCGACATTGCTGTAAAGCTCCTGCAGTGCCTCAACTGCGTGCGCCCTTATGGCTTTTGTGACGGCGCCTGAAGATAGGCCGCGCGGTACGTAAAAGTAAGCGCCGTCTGTGGCTACGGTGGCAAAATAATCAAATTGCCCGCCAAAATCTTGTACTCTTTTTACATAATCAGAAGTCACTTCCGCGATTCTTTTCTTCTTCAATATATTATTTAACTCTTCTTGAAGCCTATCGATATGTTGACAGTTGCTATCGAATAAATTATGAGAATCCCTTCTGTGAATTTTGTCCAAATATTTTATACTCTCCTGTGTTTTTCTAACATCATAACCGAAATGCCTGGTTATGTAATCGCTTGTCGCTATTTTTGACAAGCTTAAGGCTTCTTCCAATTGCATATTTGCATTTCCAAGGCTTTCAAACATATTGTCTAGCGAGCGCAAACTCATTGATTCGTGGCCTATCACACAGATTATGAACTCCTCCTTGACCTTGAAGCCTTCATCAACAACCTTGACGACTTCTTTTGTCTGCACAGTTGCTTGTGCGGGCTGCTGCCTTGCGAGCTTGAGCTGGCCTTTCAGGGATTTAATTTCACTTTCATAACTGGCCTTCTCCTCGGCATATTTCTCATTCTCTGCTGATAATTCATCAATCCTTTTTTCCATGGACTCTATATCGTTGTCACGCTCTGTTATGATGTCTTCCAATTCGCCTCTTATTTTTGTTATTCCCGATTCCTTTTCAGACAACTCCACTTCCTCCAGAGAGTATGAAAATGGGGTTCCGTGCACCCTTGCAGAAAGCTCTTGATGCCTCGTTATTGCATACTCCAGCTCTTTTTTTGGAACCCCTGTAACCAAAATCACGCCGTTCTGCAGGGAAATCCTTGCCTGCGGAAACTCTGTAGGCCTGCGAAGGTCAGTGCTTATGACATTGCGGATATTTTTGATGGCGCTTTCTGGCTCAAAGCGGGCGCCGTGCAATATCTTAATAGAGAGCCTGTAGGCTTCCATTAACCAGAACAATTGAATAATCTTTTAAGATTACTTAAAGGCTGGGCAAATCAAAAAGCTTATAAATAGCTACAATATAGTAAACATATACAGAACACACACAATGGCAACTAATGTTAACGGCCAAACTAGTGGAAAAGCAAAACCTTTGATAGAAAGGATATTAGAATTGTCCACCTTTAGCGATCCCAGAGCTGCTGAGCTCGTAAACGAAGTCGAGGAAGCATTTATCCAGGCAAGGCAGCTACAGGAAAGCGGAAAGGCCAAGCAGGCACAAACGCGTTATGAGATTACTGCCGGCGCATCAATGCTTTTGCTTGATTTATACGAGCGAACACATAAAAATGAGTCTTCGGAAATTCCTCCCGAAGCAACGGAAGCTTACAAGATTAATGTTTTGGCATCCGCATATCTGGAATCAATAACAAACGGCAAGCGGGCTCCGGATGCGGTTGAGGTATTGGCTGCTGAAGGTTTGAACTACAAAGTTCAAGTCAGGCATCAAGCGGAACTAGCAAAAGAAGCTGAAAAAAGAGCTAGGCAAGAATCTGAAAGAGCGAAAATCTGGGCAGACAAGGCTGAAGTAATAGAAGCAAAAGTCGGGTCGCTTGATACGCTGTATCGAAGACGCCTGGCAGAAGCTGCAGAACGCGAGACTACATACCAGCAAGAAATAGCTGACATAAATAAAGATCTGGAAAAAGAGAGGGCCGCTAGAAAATCTCTAGAAGAAATGGCGGGCAAGCAATAGTTTAAATCATTATCTTCTTAATTATGGGATATGCGAATACTGCTCTATACAAGGCCGCAGAGTGTAAAGTCGTACTATAATTTAACGAGTGACTTATTTCAGCGGCTGGCGCCTTTTGGCACCAATCCTTTTGTCTTTCACCTGAAAAATCTAATCTTGCCAAATGTGGAATATGTTGGCGTAGGCGAGATTGCCAACGGGTTTGTGCTTTTGGACACGATAAAGAGCTCGCAAAAAACGGAGGATATTGCTCCAGATCTTACACGCATGCTGCGACTGCACAGCATTTTGCTTACGCAGCCAGATCTGCGGCATGTTGGAGAAGTCGTTGCCCAGCAACTTAATCTATCTTATGAAGGAATGTTCCAAATCTAGGGTAGTTTGAGGCTGTTTTAGAATGGTTTAAATCGCTTCTCCACTTCTTGTTTTTATGCACATAATACCTCACATTCCTAAAGAAGGGCCATTGGAAACATCTCTATATTCATCTATAGAGAAATTTCTAACTTTGCTGGGCGCGCAAGATCGTCAATTTCCTAGGCACCTGATTTCTTGCCTGCATGGCGAACAAGGCTATGAAATTGCACT